>CP074573.1:2700000-3000000 GCA_018394295.1 Mycoplasmatota bacterium | reverse complement strand
CTTTTATTGTACTTCGGTATTTTACTACTTTTGTGACTTTTTTATATAATTCATGGGATGTTATGAATTTAATATTATCAGTTATTAATTCAAACCCTTCAGGGATGTTACTCAATACTAAATTCACTTTATTAAGAATGATTTCATCATTATCACCAATAATCGCAAATGAAATCTTTTGATCTTCTAAGTTTTGGCTAAAATGAAGTAACTGATTTTTTTGACGAAAAGAAATACAATAAGTTTTGTTATCACTATTTCTCTTCACTTCTTCATAAAAGTCTTCTAATACACCATAATACTGTTCTATTTTACGACTATTAAAATTAACACTATCTGAAAAAGGAATATCTTTAATAAAATTCGTATACTCTTGTATGTAAACCTGATTATGTTTAACCTCAGTTAAATCATCTAAATTATTATAATGTCTAGGTACAAATACGGTTTTATTATCTTCTAATAGTTCTGTATAAAATTGATGATATTCCAAATTAAAATTATCAAAACTATTTTGAATATTGTTATAATCAATAAAAAGCAATAATCCATCATTTAAATAATCAAAAATAGTGGATGACTCTTCATAAAAATAAGTAATGTATTTATGGATACGAGTTAAATCTTGATAATTTTCAATATCATTTATATCATGATAAAAATATTCATTTAAAGAGTTAATTTCTTGTTGTTTACGATTTTTAATTTTCTCATCAAATGCTTCTTTTAAATCATTAATCACTTTATTTTTTATTGTTTCAGAATATATAAGTTCATATATTGGAGTAATTTTTGCCTCATCTAACATCCTAATCGTTCTTTGTGATTTTTCATCAAAATAACGAATAGAATCAATTTCATCATCAAAAAATTCAATTCGATAAGGATGATCTGAAGTAAATGGGAAAATATCAATAATTCCACCCCGAACAGCAATTTCTCCATGATTTTCAACAACACTTTGTCTTTTATACCCCATAAATACACATCGTTTAATGAGTTCATCAAATTCCAGTATATCGCAATTTTTAATATGAATTATACTCTCTAAAATCACTTCTTTAGGTGGTAATTTTCTTATCGCTCCAATAGTATGTGTTATTATTATACCTTTTTTATTTTCAATAACGTTTACTATTGTATCAATACGTTCCTGACGAAATTCATTACTTGAAGCCAGCATTTCTGCTGAAATAAATTCATCCATAGGGAAAAAGTGCACATGCTCTTCACCTAGCACCTGCACTAACTTGTCATATGTTTTTTGGGCTTGAAATAAATTAGATGTTACCACCATAATATTTTGATTTATGTGTGCAAAAAAATGGGATATTAATACTGAGACTACATTTTCATTTACATTGCTTATTAATAACTTTTGGTTTTTTTTATGTAATAATTTATCAATTCTATGTGTTACTAACAAGTCATTCATATAGCGAATTACACTATCCATATGTTTCGCTCCTTATTAGTTATACTTATTCATGACATATACAACATCATGTGTTAACCAATCATAAATCGCTTCTACGCTAGTTACTATTGATATATCAATTTCTTTTTTTTGTTCTGATGTAAATTTTCCTAAAACATAATCCACAACTGGTATGAATTCATCACGATTAATTCCAATTTTTAATCGATTGAAATTTTCACTATTTAAACAACTAATGATTGATTTTAGACCTTTTTGACCACCTGAACTCCCTTTTCGCCGGATCCTAACTTTTCCACATAGTAAATCAAGATCATCATGAATGACTAGTATATCTTCATCATTAATCTGATAAAATTGTTTAAGCGCTAGTACTGATTTACCAGAATCATTCATAAATGTATTTGGTTTAAGAAGAATGACGGATTCATTATGAATAGTTGTTTGTGCTACTTCACCTTTAAATTTTGTTTTTAAATTTAATTTTACTTTTTCTTTTTTCGCAAATTCATCAATAACCATAAATCCAATATTGTGTCTTGTATTTTCATATCTGCGACCAGGATTTCCAAGTCCAACAATGAGTTTCATTTATATCACCTGTTTCTAATATGAAAAGACGACTTCCTATGAAGTCATCTGTTTTTTTTCATTCTAAAGTGTAAATAGATCACTTATCGATTCATCTTTTATTATATTTATAATCCCTTGCCCCAATAATTGACCAACTGAAAGTTGAACTATTTTTGGAGTTATTTTTTCTTCTGGAAGGCTTATAGTATTAGTTACTACACATTCCTCAATAATCGATTCTTCGATTCTTTCATTGGCAGGATAGGTAAATATTGGATGGGTACAAGCTGCATAAATTTTTGTAGCACCTCGTTCTTTTAAAGCATTAGCTGCATTTACAATGCTACCACCTGTGTCTATCATATCATCTATAATAATTGCAATCTTACCTTCCACTTTACCAATGACATTCATAACTTCACTTACATTTGGACGTGGACGTCTTTTATCTATAATCGCAATTGGACAATTTAAATAGTCAGCAAGTTGTCTTGCTCTTGTAGTACCACCATGATCTGGTGAAACAACAACTAATTCTTGAGAAAAATCTTTTTCTCTGAAATAACGAGCAATAATCGGCATTGCTACAAAATTATCAATTGGAATATCAAAAAATCCTTGAATTTGGGCAGCATGCAAATCCATTGCTAATACACGACTAGCGCCTGCTGCTTGAAGTAAATTCGCAACTAATTTAGCTGAAATAGGTTGACGAGCTCTTGCTTTCCTATCTTGACGTGAATAACCATAATACGGCATAATAATATTCATTGTTTTAGCAGATGCTCTTTTTAAAGCATCTATCATAATCAATACTTCCATTAAATTTTCATTAACAGGACAACTTGTTGTTTGAACAACAAATACATCGTGCCCACGAACTGTTTCATGAATATCAATGCTCACTTCTCCATCAGCAAAACGTTTGACTTCACATCGTGATAATGGAATCCCTGATGCATCTGAAATTTCTTGAGCTAATTTTTGATTGGATGAGAGAGAGAATAGTTTGACTTTTTTTTGCTCATAGAACATAGAAAAACCTCCAATTATTTTATCCAAATTATATTTTACCTATATCCTTAGTATAATGCAAATATTGTTAGCGCTATTTTTTAAATTTTTTCGCATACCCTTCTTTAATAATAAGTTTACTTCTACCAATTGCTAATGCATCACTTGGGACATCTTTGTTTACTGTTGACCCTGCAGCAATGTAAGAGTTATCCCCAATTGTTACAGGAGCAATTAAATTTGAATTACACCCAACAAAAACGTTATCTTCTATAAGAGTTTGGTGTTTTACTTTTCCATCATAATTAACTGTAATTGTACCACAACCCATATTGACATTTTTACCAATTTTTGCATCTCCAATATAAGCTAAATGAGCTGCATTACTGTTATCACCAAAGTTAGCATTTTTAATTTCAACGAAATTTCCAATTCTCACATTTTCACCGATTATCGCGTGATTTCTAAAGTGAGCAAATGGTCCTACCGTTGTATTATCTCCAACAACACTATCTGTTATAACAGAATGTTTAATTTTAGAGTGGTTACCGATTTTGGAATTAGATAACTCTGTATTAGGACCGATGGTACAATGACTTCCTATCTCATTTTTCCCCATACATACGGTTCCTGGGTAAATAATCGTATCATTTCCAATAACCGTATCAATTGATATATAAGTATTTTCTTTATCAATTATAGCTACACCATTTTCCATTAATTTCTCATTAATTCTTCTTTTTAATATTTGATTTGCTTTTTCTAATGAAACACGGTTATTAATTCCCAATGTTTCATCAACATCTTTTGTTATAAAAGGATAAGCCTTCCCTGTTTCTTCTTTTATAATTCCAATAACATCGGTTAAATAATACTCTCCTTGTTTGTTATTGTTTTTCACTTTTTTTAGGGCATTAAAGAGTTTTTTATTATTAAAACAATACGTCCCTGTATTAACTTCCTTGATTAATTTTTCGACATTATTAGTATCTTTATCTTCAACAATTTTTACTAATTGATTTCTTTCATCTCGAATAATTCTTCCATAACCATTAGGATTATTAACAATGGTTGTTAAAACAGTTGCATCAGCATTTTTTTGTTTATGATATTCAATCAAAGCATTAATTGTTTTGCTTGTGATTAATGGTGTGTCACCACAGATAACAATTGTCGTTCCTTCCTCATTTTCAATTAATGATTCTACCATTCTCACAGCATGAGCTGTCCCTAATCGTTCTTTTTGGACTACATATTCAACTTTGTCTTGTAATAAATCCTTTATATCATTTGCATCTTCCGAAACAACTAAAATTTTTCTATCTATACATATTTCATTTAAATTATCAACCACATGACTAATCATTGGTTTCCCTAAAACAGGATGTAAAACCTTAGATAGGTTCGATTTCATCCGCTTCCCTTTCCCTGCGGCTAAAATAATCGCAAAATCTTCCATTCCTACACTTCCTTTCTTTTATCACTACTCCTATTATAAACAATATATTATTAAATGAAAATAAATCTTCATAAAAAAAAGAAAACAATCTCTATTTAATAGAGATTGTTATAGTTTTACTCTGCTTCATTATAAGTATGTAAGACCACTTCTTCAATTTCTTGTCTAAATTCTTTCGTTATAGGATGACATACATCTCTAAATTCACCTTTATTGTTTCGTTTGCTTGGCATAGCCACAAACATTCCATTTTCACCTTCAATTAATCGAAGTTCATGGATAACAAAACACTCATCAAACGTAATCGTAGCCACTGCTTTTAGACGATTTTTATCTTCTATTTTTTTTATTCTGACATTTGTAACTTTCATTGCAATTCCCCTCACTATATGTATTATTTCGTTTTAAGTCTAATATAATTTAATTATATCACAAATGTAAGGGTTTACAACAGTTTTTGACAAATTATCCCAAAATTCGCACTGCATGCGTTTCATATTTATTTCGATCAATACTATTCATTATAATTTTTGCTTTCCGTTCTTTTAACACTAATCCAAACACAGTAGGGCCACTGCCACTCATTAAAACAGCATCTGCACCTAATATTTGTAACTTACCTTTAATCTCTTCGACCTCAGGATATAATTTAAAAGTGACTTCTTCTAAAAAATTTCCAATTGATTGACACAATGAATGGTAATCTTGATTTTTAATCGCACCAATAATTTTTTCTACATTAGGATGTGATATCTTATTAATATTTATATTTTCAAAGACTTCCTTAGTAGATACACCAAATAGTGGTTTAACAAGGACCACCCAACATTTAGGAACTTTATTTAATGGGGTTATAATTTCTCCTCTTCCTTCTGCAATTGCTGTTTTATTATAAATACAAAAAGGTACATCTGATCCTACTTGCATTCCAATATCAATCATCTCAGATAAACTCAATCCTAATTTAAACATTTTATTCATCGCTCTTATTGTTGCTGCAGCATCACTACTACCTCCAGCTAGTCCAGCCGCAATAGGTATATTTTTATTGATAAAGATTTTTATTCCTGAATTTATATTGTAAGAATCTTTAATCAATTTTGCAACTTTATAAACTAAGTTTTTTTCATCAACCGGTAGATAAAGCTTATTTGAATTTAAAATGATTTTATCCTCTTGTATATTATCAAAAGTTAATCTGTCATATAAATCAATAGTTGTCATAACCATTTTTAAATTGTGATAATTATCTTTTCGTTTTTCTAATACGTCAAGTGCTAAATTTATTTTAGCAGGAGCTTTTTCAATAATCATATGAACCTCCATCAAAAAAAATAAATGTATTAAATTATACATTTATTATTATAGTTAAAAATTGGTTATTATCAATCTTTTTTTTTAATAATATAAAGTTTTCATGGTACCAAACGAAACAATCCCACCAATTCCAGCAATTTTATTGCTTGTTCTTTCGATGGCTTCATAGACTTTAATCATTTCAGTTGTACCTGTTGAACAACATTTAACAGCGATAATGGCTGGGTCTAGGGATTGAATATTTACCCGATTTGGAGAACTCGCAAAATTAGCACCTGCAGCGATTAAAGCTTCAAAATGCGATTGACAAGCCCCTGCAATGATAATTGGTTGATTTAAAACAGGATACGTTTGTCGTATATTTTGAATTGCTTGCACAAAATATTTACTGTTACGATAATTTTCTACATCATCTTTTTCATTTTTATTAAATGAATCATGTCCGGTAATGATCACAATATCTGGTGTTAGATATTTAACATATTTTAATACAAGATTAGGAATATCTTGTTCTTTCATTTCGATTCCAACGGCATGAATTCCCATCTTTTTATACAAATCTAAACACTTATTCATGTATTTCGCATCACCATCAATGTGTAGTATCTTCCCCATCAAGTATTTTCTTCTGTTTTTTTTTAAGTTTTGATTTGATATGATTTCAATTATTTCTTCCTCTTTTTCTTCTTCACGTACGACTCTTTCATCATCCATGATTTCTAAATCATCAATTGGGGCATCAGCTATTAATCGTATTGTTTTCCCAACTAAAATAGCCACCCCATTATCATCAAGTGAAACAACTTCAAAAATCACATCTAAATTATAAGATTTTCTTCCTACAATATCACCAATACTTATCATAATATCACCTGTTATTATACTATGATTGAAATATAAAATATGTACAACATTTAAACTCAACCAAAAAAATAGGCTAATTTATTTAGCCTATTCATTTTATCAAGATAACTTTTTATAATGAAATTATTTTTAATAATTCATCACTTAATAAAGCGAATTGTTCAATTGTTAATGCCTCACCTCTTATTGATGGACTAATATTAACTCTTTCTAATGCTTCCATTATTTTTTCTGGTTTTATTTCTTTAAGGGATTGTTTTAAATTATTATAGATTGTTTTTCTTCTTTGAATAAAGCTTCCTCGAACGACTTTAAAAAAGATCGATTCGTCTTTAACTTCTACAACAGGTTTTTCTCTAACATCAAGTTTTAAGACAGCACTATCAACATTTGGTTCAGGGATAAAAACAGTCCGTGGTACATTCATCACAATCTTTGGTACTGTATAATATTGTACTGCAATCGTTAGGGCATTATATTCTTTCGTGCTTGGTCCACCACATAATCTCTTTGCTACCTCTTTTTGCATCATCACACAATAACGATTAATCGGTAATCTTTGTTGTATTAGATTCATAAGAATAGGGGTTGTAATGTAATAAGGAAGATTAGCAACAACTGCAATATCAGAACAATCAATAAATTCATGCTCAATCATTTTTAAGACATTAGCTTTTAAAATGTCTTCATTCAGAATTTTAATATTGTCATAATCACTTAAGGTATCTTCAAGAATTGGCATTAAGGAACGGTCTATTTCATATGCTATGACTTTCTTTGCTTTCTTTGCTAATTGTTCAGTTAATGAACCAATTCCTGGTCCAATTTCAATCACCATAGTTTGGGAAGTAATATCAGCATTATCCACAATCTTTTGAAGAATATTTACGTCCACTAAAAAATTTTGCCCATAAGCTTTCTTAAAATGAAAATCATATTTTTTAATTATCTCACGTGTTCTAGATACTGTCGCAATATCTTTACTCATCCTGTTTCACCACATTCTTTTCATTATATTCATCAATTAACTTAATAATTGTTTCTTTTGAAATATTAAACATATTTATTTTCTTATAAAACTGCTTCGCATTATTATACCCTAAATGAAGCGTATCACTTAAATAATCCCTAATTGCCTGGCTATTTTTACTACCAATTATTTTCAACTCATATAAATCAGCATACGTTACATCGCATTCAACTTCATTTATTTCAGTTATACAAGATAATGATTCTATTATATCCTCAGTCAAACAATGTTCAACACCTACTTTGTGTTTCTTGTAATCAATCGCTTTATCTTTTTTAATATAAGCATTTTTACACCCAGGTACTGCTTGATTAATAAGACTTCTTAATCTCTCACCTTGATAATCAGGATCCGTAAAAATTATCACTCCACGTTTTTCCTGAGCCTCTTTAATCAATTCAAGCGTTCTTTCACTCAAAGCACTACCTCTCGTTTCAATTGTATCTATATGATGAAAGACTTCCTTTAATCTTCTTGTATCTTCTTTACCTTCAACCACAATCATTTCTTTTATTTTCATTTTATCACCATCCCTATTTTACCATAAATCCAAATAAAGATTGATATTTCTTATCAGCTTTTACAATTTATTTATAAAATCAATGAATATCACAACTTATCATTATAACGAGCGAATATCATCTTACTTTATAACTGTTAAACTATGTTAATATTTGAATTGGTGTCTCAAATTATTTACTTGATTCTGTTTAATATTTTCCACTTGTATTTTATCCAAAATTACTTACCTATATAGATATAACTCCTGAATTATATAATCGTAATATCCCAAGTAGACAACCAACAATCTTGTTTATAAATTTATAAATGAATAAAAATTAAATTATATGAGCGTAAATATAATCAGACATGTATTTATTTATAATAAGGAATTGAGGTGAAAGAAGTTGAAATATAAGTTTAAAGGACTACGATATGTCACAAGAGGTATTGTATCAACAATCGATTGTAATGTGATAAATCAAATATGGTCCGTCCTAGATGACTTTGTTACATCCAATATAATTGAACCTGATTACTTACAAATATTTAAACTAATAACTAAAAAAGTAGCTGGAGAGTATATTTTAGTTATTAAACATGAACAAGAAGTACCAGAGTATTTAAACAATGAAGCATACACTTCGAAAATTCTTCAATCAATTAATGAGAAAGTGTATATTATTAGTGATTATGATGAAAATGGAAAAGAATATTCAACCATGCTTTTAGCTTCTGAATATTAAAAATAGAAGGTTCTAACATTAGTTGTTAGAGCCTTCTATTAAACCTAGTTATATTATCTTTCAATTATTTTTTCCTTATTCAATTGCCAATTGTTCATTTAAATCTATATTTACTTTTTTGGCTTTTAAATCCTTAATAAAATATGGTATATAAACAATTATGTATAAAATAATCGATATCGTTCCCATGATTAACACTCTCATAAATAAATTAGTTGGTAAAAAGTTTAATATTGAATCTCCAGCTTCAGTAGACGCTAAAAATAAATAATTTGCCCCTTCTATTTGAAAATTGACATAAATACTTAATGCTGCTAAAAGACACAACATAATAAATGATCTTACAAAAGATTTTAGTGTTGGCCGCATTCGAAAAACAAATATCATATAGAACAAGACAATAAATATTGAACTATGTTCAATCCAAAATTGATAATATCTAAAATGCATTGGGCCACTATTTGTAATAACTGCTGGTGTAATTAGCGCATTAAAAGACCCAGCAAATCCCCAAAAATAAACAATATCAAATAAAAATTGACTTTCACTTAATATTAATAATGCACCAAATATTGCTGCCCATCCACATACAGTAAGTGGTAGATGATCCTTTATATCTGTGCCAACATACATCTTTTGCCAAAAATAGGACATATCAATCACTATTATGATAAACGCTAATATTAATCTTAGATTCTTTTCATGTTTACATGTACGCAAATAATCTTGCTTTTTATAAATTAAAAATATTATTCCAGCCATTATGATTAAAGGAATAAAGTGTGCTAAAGTAAAATATTGAAACTCACCATCTACACCCTGTTTAAAAAACTCACTTAAATTCATATACCATTTCTCCCTTATTCTTTTATTATGTTATATTTTACTATATATTCTTTTCTTGTTCAAATAAAATTTAATATAATATCATTATCCTCATCTAATTATAAAATAGCAACAATGATATAAATGGATTAAATCTGCTTTTAAGATTACAATATAAATAGTATGATTGCTTTTAAAACAAACTACTGGTAGAATAAATATTGATTAAGATAAATAAGGAGTTCATACGTAAAATGAAAAAAGTAGAACTGATAGCGACAACGACTTTTGGACTTGAAACAGTCGTTAAAAAAGAAGTGAAAGATTTAGGTTTTCATGTTTTATCTGTTGAAGATGGAAAGATTACCTTCGAAAGTGACTTAGCAGGTATAGCCAGAGCTAACCTATGGTTAAGAAGCGCTGATCGTGTTCTTTTAAAAGTAGGGGAATTTAAGGCTTTAACTTTTACAGAACTATTTGATCAAACAAAAGCACTTCCATGGTCAAAGTTCATCCCGATTGATGGAAAATTTACCGTCAATGGTAAATCAATTAAATCAACATTATTTAGCATTTCCGATTGTCAAGCAATTGTCAAAAAGGCAGTTGTTGAAAGTTTAAAAACCACTTATCATATTGACTGGTTTGAAGAAACAGGAGCAGATTTTACAATTCAAGTTGCTTTATTAAAAGATATCGCTACATTAACAATAGATACAAGTGGTGCAGGACTACACAAACGTGGTTACAGAAAACATAATGTTGCTGCTCCAATTAAAGAAACACTAGCTGCAGCTATGATTTCCTTGAGTTATTGGAATAAAAATCGCATTTTATATGATGTTTTCTGTGGGTCTGGAACTATACCGATTGAAGCAGCTCTCATTGGAAGAAATATTGCCCCTGGTTTAAAACGTGACTTCGCATCAATGTACTGGCCTATCATGGAAGGTACCATTTGGGAAGATGAAATTCAAAAAGCTAAAGATGCTATCGACTATGAGACAAAGATTAATATTATGGCCTCAGATATAGACCCTAAAGCAGTTGAAAGCGCAAGAAACAATGCGATAGAAGCAGGCATTGATGACTGTATTTCATTTTCCGTTAATGATTTTAGAAATATTAAATATTCTGATAACTATACAGTTCTTATCTCGAACCCGCCATATGGTGAAAGATTACAGGATAAAGGGGAAGTAAATAATATTACTCGTGATATGGGTGAGTTGTTTAACCCACTAGAAACTTGGTCAAAATACATTATTACATCATTAAGCGGATTTGAAACTCTATTTAATAAAAAAGCAAATCGTGAACGTAAATTATTTAATGGTACCATCAAGGTACGTTATTATCAGTATTATGGACCAAGACCTCCTAAAAATAAATAGATATTGCTTTAAAACCACGGTAATAATCCGTGTGTTTTTATTTTAACCTCTAAAATATTTACATAAATTGGAAAAAGTGATATTCTAAACATAGTTATTATTAAGAGGGGGAGACATTATGAAAGAATATATATGGTTTTTTTTATCTTATTATCCACAAAATCCACAAAAGCAAACTTATACTGATGGATATGATGACTTTATGATATTTGGAATAATATTTATTTTGATAGGACTATTCGCAATTATAGCACCACATTTTTTTGCATTATTGCGAATGCTTTCTAGCGGGTGGATGTATGAAGATGCTACTCCAAGTGATGAATATATTTTATTTGTTAGAATTTGTGGAGTTGTAGGTGTTATAGTGGGTATAATTTTTGTTATAATTTATTTTATAAACCTATAAGTTATCCTCCTTAGGGAACTTATTAAATTTTTTTATAGATTTATACTGCGAATTAGAGATGAAACTCAGTTCGCTCTTTTTTTATTTCTTTCTGACATTTATTATTTCTCAATATAAAAATATAAAAGAAAAATATTATTATAATATTTATTTTTTTTGATATATTCTATATTTTATCTTAACTTTATCTATTTGGTTTTTTTACACTTATTTACTTAATTTAACTTTTTTCATATAGTAAAATAGTCCTCTATATCAAATAACGTACATTTTACTGAATTTAGGGATTTTTATATTTATACAATAAAAATTATTGAACTCCAAAACTTAGGTTATATCAAGTATTAATTTACATATATTGGAATAAATGATATCCTATACCTAGTAGTTATTAAAGGAGAAGGTATTATGAAAGAATATACATGGCTTTTTTTATCACAGTATACACAAGAACAGCATAATAATGATAATTACTTAATAATTGGAATAGTTATCATTCTGATCGGACTATTAGCATTTAAATTTCCTAAATTTTTTGGAGTATTAACAACGATATCTGGTTCGTGGATGTATAAAGATAGTACTCCAAGTGATGAATATATTTCTTTTATTAAAATATTAGGTGTTTTAGGAATTTTAGTTGGTATAATATTTATTTTGGATTATTTTTTTGCATAATAATATAAGTATAACACGAGGATTAAATTGAGTTGAATGAACATATAAATTCGACGAATATTTAATCTTATTTTTTAAAAAAACAATTAGACTTATAATAAATATAATGAAAAATTAGTAGGTCATAAATGCATATCAAAAAAAAGTTATTAGTTCAATCGAACTGATGACTTTTTTTAATTATTGATACTATTTTTTATTAAATATTACTATAACTAAAATAAAATTTAATTTTTTATAAAAAATGTTTGACAAAAAATAATTTTCTCGATAAAATATTGTTAACGATAAAATAATTTTAACGTTAATAAATTTTTAAGGGAGAGTATCATGGAAATTATATCAAAGATTAAAACAAACTATCAATCGCTTTATAAAAATATTTCTTTTGTTAAATTATTACTCGCAAACACCATTTCGCGCTTAGGGGATTCAATTGATATGGTGGCTTATGGATGGATGGTTTATCAACTAACCCATTCAGAACTCTTACTAGGAACAATATTTTTGATTAATGGATTGCCTGGAATCATTTTAAGTCCTTTCATGGGTGTTTTAGTTGATTATTTCTCAAAAAAGAAAATATGTATTATTGGAGATATTGCAAGAGGATTAATTGTTAGTACAACAGCAACCTTATATTTATTAAATGTCCTTGAAGTATGGCAAATATTATTATTAACACTATTAACCTCAAGTATTGAAACAATTGTTAGTCCAAGTAAATCTAGTATTTTTTCCCTTGTGATTAACGAAGAAGATTACTTAAAAGCAACTTCAATATCACAATCAATCGCATCAACCATTGAATTAATTGGTTTTGGTATAGCTGGTTTTATTATTGCTTACTTAGGAGTATTTGGAGCGATGATAATTGATGGAATTACCTTCTTTATATCAAGTTTAATTCTATCAAGATTATTTTTCGAAGAGCAAAAGAATAATACAAAATTAAACTTAAACTCTTATTTTTCTAGCTTAAAAGATGGATTCAAATTTATCATTCATCAAAAAGTTATACTCATCGCTATTTTACTAATAATGGCCACTAACTTCTTTACTGCGCCAGTCGGTGTATTAATGCCTGTTTATGTAGAAAAAATTATAAAAAGTACCGCTATTGGATTAAGTATGCTTTCAGTTGGACTTTCCCTTGGTACAATTTTAGGAGGGCTTATAATCTCATTTATGAATAAAAAGAAAAAAAGTATTATGATAGTTTTAGGATGTGCCTTTACTGGAATTTTTATATCAGGACTAAGTGTACCTGGGTTTATAAACTTTAGTATCATTAATCCATTACTATATGCTTCTTCTATATTTTTCTTGATTGGACTAAGTATAGTTTTTATTACAACACCATTAAGAACTTATTTATTAAAACACACACCAAAAGAAATGATGGGAAGAGTATTTGCACTCCTTTCAATGATATCACTCAGTATAACCCCAGTTAGTGGTGCACTATCTGGTAGCTTAGCATCATTTATCCCATTAAAATTTATCTATTTCAGTATGGGATTAGGTATTCTATTCATTTCATTTTTACCAATGATGAATAAAACATTTCGCAAGGAGTAAATATGTAGTATAATAGGATTGAGGTGTTAATTATGTTAGAGAAGAAAGTATTAAAAACACTAGAAGAAATTAAAGCTTTTTCAGATCCTTATCGCTTAAGTATTTTAACCACTTACAGAAATTTTAATCGGCCGGCTACAGTAAAAGAAATTGCGGATAAATTACATGAAGTTCCTGCCAAAATTCATTATCACGTAAAAAAGCTTGAAAAGGTAGAGATATTGAAATTAGCTTATACTAAAGAAATTAACGGTATTATAGCAAAATATTATGAATTAACTGCTAATTCATATGCTATTCATTATTCAGAAAACAATAAAGAACTTAATCAAATCATTTTAAATGAAGCACAAAGGCTTGTGGAAAACCAGTATGAAAATAGTAAACAAATTATATTAAATGAAATCGCAAACATCGATCCATTATCTTTAACTGAGAATAATGATTCTGATTCATCTGATATTGAAATCGTTAATCAAAATTTAGTATACTTAACTGAAGAAGATATTCAGGAATTAAAGACCATTTTAGAACGGTTAGGCAAGAATAAAAAAGCTAAAGAAAATACTAAAAAATATCATCTCTTTTCAGTGTTATATTTATTAAGTGAAAATGAATAATTTAATTTTGTATAAAAATATATCCTCACCTTTAATTTTGAAGGCGAGGATTTTTATTGTTATTAACTTTGTATTATATTATGGATTTCTTTTTGATCCTCTAATGAAAGATTATCAATAATTTCTTTTGGATAGTAAAGTTTATAATCAGTTTTTGCCCCTACTTTTTGAATACCTTTTACAACATGAGATAATTCAGCTATTTCAACAAGTTCATCATTTACTAATAAAAGGATAGGTTCTTTATTTAAGCTATCATTGTTATAGTACTGATAAGCCTCTTTTACAATGGTATCACGGTGTAAATAATAGCTCGTATTAATGTGATATTTATTAAATATTTTTACCATTTTATTATATTTATTATCTAATATTTCCTTTGTTTGACAACCAATATATTTAAATAAACACCGATCTAAGAAACGGTTACTCAAATCAGCTAGTATTTGATCTTCTTCATTTCGCCAATCCTTAATTATACAAATCATCCATGGCTCATCTAATTCCAAATAAGTTTTAATATCAACTTCTTTTTTTATAAATCTCTTAATCACATCAATATTACTCTTAAAAGGAAAATTATGTTGAATTAAATATTTTACTCTTTTAAAGATACTAACAAGAAGAATTTCATAACTTACACCAACTGGATGAAAATAAACTTGCCAATACATGTGATAACGACTCATTAAGTAATCTTCAATCGCATGCATTGAGGTATACTTAAAAGCAATTTTTTGATCAACAACTAAAAAACTCCTAATGATTCTTTCTAAGTCAATTTCACCATAAGTAGCACCAGAATTATACGCATCTCTTTGTAAATAATCTAACCTATCTGCATCTAATTGGCTACTAATGATATGATTCATTATTTGGTGGTGACAAGTATTTTCATCGCATTTTTCATTATAACATTTTTTATTAATGATATTAGAAACTTTTCTTGAAAAGCCTTTTTTATGTTTTTCTAACAACTGATGAACTTCTGTATTTTTATCTAATATAATATCTATAGAATATTCTTCATGTATGGTATCAAATACCATTTCAAAAGCATGAGAATAAGGACCATGTCCAATATCATGTAGTAAAGCTGCACATAGGGTGATTAATCTCTCTTCTTTTGTTAGGGTTTTTCTAATAGCATCAACTTCATAAATAATTCTTCTTGCTACCTCATAAACTCCTAAAGAATGAGAAAAACGTGAATGTTCAGCTGTATGATAAACGACATAGACACCGCCTAACTGATGTATTCTTCGTAATCTTTGAAATTCTTTTGTCTGTATTAAATTCCAAATCAGTTCTGCTTCAACTTTTACATAGCCATATATTGGATCACGAAATACTTTTATTTCTTTCATCCTTAACCAACTTTCTATATGTTATATTATTATTTTACCAAAAAATACTACATACAGATATATAAATATTATTAATTCATAATTTTTTACGATATTTATGTGGTTTTTCTTTAAATTAGGCAACTTTTAAGGAAATTTGTCATATATTTTAATATTGAGGTGATTATTTTGGCTGTTGTTCCTTATACCGAAAAAGATGTTGATACCCTTGCTAGACTTATCCGTGCTGAAGCTGAAGGTGATGGTAGACTAGGTATGTTGTTAGTTGGGAATGTTGGAGTAAATCGCGTTCGAGCTGATTGTCTTGATTTTAGAGACATCCGTAATATACAACAGATGGTTTATCAATCACCTGGTGGATTTGAGGCAACTCAAAAATCATATTTTTATCAGCCAGCCCGAGAAATCGATAAACGTTTAGCGAGAAGAGTACTTGCTGGCGAAAGGTTTGTTCCTGCTACAACTTCCCTATGGTTCTACAACCCATTCGATGAAGCTTGTAGAGAACAATGGTTTGGACAATGGAATTCAGGCAGATTTAAAAGTCATTGTTTTTACCAACCTTTAGCAGCTGAAAATTGTTATTAAATTTATTTAAAAGGGGGATTTTATGAGTTCTTATACAACTCCAACTTATCCATCTATGGATACTATTCAACCACAACCAACTCAACCAACAAGTTTTCCACAACCAGGATTCTATCAACAACCTGGTTTAGCACCACAAGTTGGACCTATAGGTTATACTGGAAACTTACCACCACTCCAACCTGGATTTGGACGATTTGAAGAATCATATATTGAAAATATTTTAAGACTAAACAAAGATAAGGTAGCAACTGTTTATATGAATTTTGATAATGCACAATGGGGAAGTAAAGTATTTAAAGGTGCAATTGAAGCTGCTGGAAAAGATCACATAATCTTAAGAGACCCAGTAACAAATATGCGTTATCTATTGCTAACAATCTTCTTAAATTATATTACGTTTGATGAAGAGATTAATTACCAATATCCATATGCAGCACCTAATATTCCAGGTACAGGACCATCTACACAATTACGTAAAAAAGATAATATAGATCAAAATCAAACTAAATAAAGTAGGCAAATGCCTACTTTTATATTTGCCAATTTATTGGTTCTATTTGACAATCCTTAAGAATTTGATTAGTTTTTGAAAAATGTTTACAACCAAAAAAGCCTCGATATGCTGATAATGGCGATGGATGGACGCTCTTTAATATATGATGGTTATTATTTAAGATTAATGATTCCTTTTTTTTAGCATCATTTCCCCACAATAAATACACAACAGGCGTTTCTTTTTTATTTAACTTAAGGATAATCTCATTTGTAAAATTCTCCCAACCAATATTTCTATGAGAACCTGGCTTACTATCACAAACCGTTAAGACAGTATTTAATAATAATACCCCTTGATTTGCCCACGAGATTAAATTTCCATGTTCAGGATATTCCACATTTAAATCACTACATAATTCTAAATAAATATTATGAAGTGATTTTGGAATCTTTTCACCCTTTGGAACAGAAAAACTCAGTCCATGGGCTTGATTTTTTTGATGGTAAGGATCTTGACCAATAATAACAACCTTCACTTTATGAAAAGGTGTTAATTTTAAAGCATTAAATAAGTTTTCATATTTTGGATATACTATTTCATCCTGATACGCCTCTTCGACTAGCCTCATTAATTCAATAAAATATGGCTTATTAGTTTCTTCGCTTAGAACTAAATCCCAGTCATTTTCAAAAATTATACTATTCTTCATTTATTAACTGCTCCAATGTAATTTTATTATCCTCTGTTTGAGTAATTGACTTAAACACTTGTCCCTTATTTAAATAACCTCTTAAAACTGATACGACACTACCAACAAAAATTCCAGTTCCTATTCCAATTGGGATTAACCAAAACAAACTAAAAACAACTGTAATACCCCAATAAAAAAACAAAGCGATAACTTGTCCTATATTATGCCCAATTCCCCCTGCAATACTAACACCAGTCAAGCTAACCATCTTTTTTGCACAATGAAGTAAACCATACATAATCAAAAAACTCAATAATGTGCCAGAAAATCCTATAGAAAAAATCATTGGATTTCCTAGTAATAATCCAGTTAATAATGATTTTAAAATTATTAATAATAAAGATTCACGAAAGTTCAAATAATAAAGACCGGTTAATATAACGATATTTGCTAGTCCTATTCGTACACCTTGAGCAGAGACAAAAGAAGATAAAAAGGTATCAACTATTCCTAAAACAACACTTAATGCGACTAAAAGAGCTATAAATATTAATTTTTCTACATCTTTTTTATTTCCCATAGCTCTCATCCTTTCTTCATTTCTAACTTTAATATTATATCATATTTCATTTAAAAATGATATTTGATATAATATATGTATATACATCCAAATATTAGGAGGAAATAATGAATAACTGTTTATTTTGTAAAATAGTAAATAAAGAAATACCTGGTGTAACAATATATGAAGATGAAAAAATCATTGCATTTTTAGATATTTCACAAATAACTAAGGGACATACGCTTATTATACCAAAAAAACATTACGAAAATGTATTTGAAATCGATGAAGAGACAATATCACATTTATATAAACAAGTCCCTAAAATTGCAAAAGCAATTATGAATGCTTTTCAAGCAAAAGGCTTAAATGTAGTAAATAACAATGGTGAAGCCGCAGGACAAACTGTTTTCCACTATCATGTTCATTTAATTCCAAGATACAATGATAATGATGGTTTTAGAGCGATTTACACCTGTCATATGGATAAATATTCTAAAGAAGATTTAGAAAACATAGCTTTAAGAATACAAGAGCAAATCGAGTAGGAAGAAATAAATAGTTTTCTATTCATTTCAGACCTCTCACACCACCGTACGTACCGTTCGGTATACGGCGGTTCAATATGTTATCTAACAGATAAATAATATTCGGTCATTGATATTAGACCACGATGTTCTAATCTTTTATTTGTAATCGTAGTTGTTAAGATAAAGCTATGTGCGATTCGCGCATAGCTTTTTCTACTGTTTGCGTATTCCCAAGCCTTTTGACGACTTGCACCTAGTTTCTTTAGGGATTTAAATCGTTTCCCAATCCTTTTCCATGCTTTCCAAATACACATTCTTACACGAAATCTTATTTGTTCATCTAATTTCATCAATAACCATTTCATATCGGCTACTTTATAATAATTAACCCAACCTGTTATAAGTTGTTTTATTTTGAGTAACCGATAATCTAAACTGATACTCCATCTTCTAGATGTTAATTTCTTAATCTTTTCTTTTATTCTTTTAATTGATTTTGGATGTACTTTGATTCTAACTTGTCTGTGCCTGGGATTGTAGTAAAAGCCAAAGCCTAAAAATTTGATTCCTTTATTATAGTAATCTACTTTGCTTTTACTCTGATTAACTTTGAGTTTTAACTTCTTTTCAATAAAGTTAGTTATACTCTCCATTACTCTTTGTCCTGCACGTATACTTTTTACATATATATTACAGTCATCGGCATATCGTACAAATCTTAATCCTCTTTTAGTTAACTCTTTATCTAGTTCATTAAGCATGATATTTGATAATAATGGACTTAATGGTCCTCCTTGTGGTGTTCCTTCCTCACTATCTATTACGACTCCATTTATCATGATACCACTAACTAGATATTTCCTTATCAAACTCATTAAATCACTATCTTTAATTGTTAAAGATAATATTTGCATGAGTTTATCATGGTTAACCTTATCAAAGAATTTCTCTAAATCCGTATCAACTATTACTTTGTAACCATCATTTAAATACATTAAACTTCTCTCAATTGCCATATGACAACCTCGATTTGGTCTAAATCCAAAACTAGAGTCACTAAATTGTTTCTCAAATATTGGTGATAGCACTTGATTAATGGCTTGTTGAATGATTCTATCTATAACCGTTGGTATTCCTAGTAGTCTTACCCCACCATCAGGTTTTGGTATTTCTACTCTCCTAACGGGGTTAGGTTTATACTTTCTATTTCTTATGGCTCTTTTAATTTCATCACCATGTTTCATAAAATGTAATCTTCCTTGTTCAACATTCATCCCATCAATTCCAGCAGCACCTTTATTCTTCACTACTCTAGCGATGGCTTCATTTAAATTGCAGTTACTTAAGATTAATTCTAGAAGATTTTCCATTAGTAATTGCTCCTTTCATTGTTAAGACCATACTGTTTGTCCTAAAGGCTCCTAGGTTCCTTACGATACCATCGAAGTTAGGTAGGTAATCCTGATTTTCTACTGTTCATATAGTCTTATAATTTACATTTACAATTAAACATACTGTTTCGCCCTTCGGTTTGGACCCTACTATGGCTCTGCTGACTTCTCACGATAAATCTTTTTCAACCACGCTCGTGACGTGTCCATGAGATCTCCCAGGGTAAGTCTATTCACTTTCATTTCATATACTCGCCACATTTACGTGTATTATTGCTTTGATGACTACGGACTTTGTTTTGTTAAGCAAACTCATCCATAATACCCGCCTGATGTGATTCGTGTTCCTCGAGCCAAAATTTTGCCTCCTACTTCCTTCAGACCCTACTTCCCAATAGGCGCCCTTGTACTTGGCTAACACTTTAGTCATCTTCCCGTGTAGTGGACTTTCACCACCTAGTTAATAGACATGCCTGGCACACTTATAAAGAAAAATGACCATAAAGGTCATTTTTTTATTCAAATATTTTCGCTAATGTTCTAACGATTACTCCTGTAGCACCAGATGGTCCTAACAAATGAGAAGCTTTTTTAGTACAAGTCCCTGCGATATCTAAATGCACCCAAGGTGTCTCCTCAGCAAATTCTGCGATAATAGCAGCACCAAATGAAGCGTGTCCTTCACGTCCAGGCGAGTTATTATAATCTGCTACATCACTTTTTTTACATTTTTCTCTAAATGCATCAACTGGTAATTGCCAAATTGCCTCTCCTGCTTTAACAGATGTCTCTTTTATTTCACTGAGTAAGTCATTATTGTTTGTAAATGCACCTGTAATATCTGTTCCAAGTGCTGTTACTACTCCACCTGTTAAGGTTGCTACATCAATAATTTTACTTGCATTATTTTCTTTTGCATATGTTACTGCATCTACTAGTGTTAGTCTTCCTTCAGCATCTGTATTTAATACTTCTATTGTTTTACCATTCATTGTTACAATAACATCATCTGGAACAATTGCTTCACTATTGATCAGATTTTCTGTGGCTGCAATAATTACATCAACATTGACTTTCATTTGTTTACGGGCAATAATCTCAATTGCTCCTAATACAGAGGCAGCACCCCCCATATCTGATTTCATTCCAGCCATTCCGTTTTTAGGTTTAAGAGAATAACCACCAGAATCATAAGTAAGTCCTTTACCTATCAAGGCAGTTACAGGATCATTTTCTGCATTACGATATTTTAAATGAATTAACTTTGCTTCTTCTTTAGATCCCTGATTTACAGCTAAGAAAGCACCCATACCTAATGCTTCAATCTCTTTTTTATTATAAATATCACATGATAAGTTATGTTCTTTTGCTAAATCTTTCGCATAATCTGCTAAAATTGAAGGCGTCATTTTATTTCTTGGTTCATTTACAAGGTTTCTAGCACTATTTGTCCCTCTAGCATAAATACTACCTGTTAAAATCGCTTGAGATACGTCCTCTTTACTATAAATGCTAATCTCAAAACTTTCTTCCTTAACATTATTAGTTTTATAGTCATTAAAACGATAATTGACTAAATCAATCGTTTCTACTGCTTTTTCACATAATAAATGAATATTACTTTCTAAACATTGAAAAGAATCTATATCAATTACTGTATCACAATCAATTGCTTTCGCAATTTTAGAAAACAAGCTTTGAATATCTTGAAGATAATACTTTTCTTTTTTACCTAAACCAATAAAAATGAACTTCTTTGTTTTAAATTGATCAATTGGATAAAAAACTGTTATTTCTCCAAAACGGTATATTTCTTTTCTTTCACTTAAATTATTAATAATGGGTTCAATTATTCTATTTTGATTTTCATCATGAATCCCCATTACAATTGCCTTTGTTTCAGTTTCTAATTTTAAATTACTAATATATTCTTTCAAATTCATCACCTCTACTATATTATACACTTATATAGATATATGTAAAGATATTTAAAGTTTTAGTTTTCATATATTGCGTTTCTAAGAATTTCTACATTAAATTATTGTTTAGTTTTTAACTAAATTTGTTTATTTGATAGTAATAGTGAAATAATATTTATACTTTCGTACCTTCTTAAATTCATAAAATTTATAAAATCTTAAAAATCTAAAAGAAACGATAAGCAACTATCGTTTCTTTTTAAATTAGTCCATGACAACAAGACTCTTATTAAATTGTTTTTCAAGTATTCGATAAGTTATATAAGTTAGCACAAGTCCAATTATCAATAATACAATAAACATCATATAACTAGGTAGGAATAAGCTAAATACAAACTGATATAAAATATATAACAAAGTACCATAACCGATTCCAAGACCCATTGAAATTATTACATTCATATTTTGTTTCACAGGCTGTTGCGGATTATCCCATTTTAACATTGGTCTTTTTAAATCAATATAAACGCCCATTAATAGTAATGGTAAACCAGCTATTAATGATAATAATATTACAACTAATCCAAACCCAATATTTTCTAAAACAGAGCTACCTCTTTGAACCAATGTAATGATTAACAAAACAGTCATCACTACATTGAAAACCAATTGAGTAAAAAATGGTGTATAAACTCTACCTAGGATATGATCCCTTGGTTTTATTGGTAGAGTTCGCATAATCCAATTTGTTTTCCCTTCACGAGAAAATGTTGTTGATGAAATAGGCATTAATGCACTTGAGACAATTAAAAACAAAGTAACTGCTAACCAAAATTCATTTTTATATTGATTATAAAGTGATAAAAATCGATTTAACTGTTGTGCATCTGTTGTACTTTGCATAACTGTTGTTGCAATAATATATAACAAGGGTAATAAAACGATAATCGATAATGAATTAAAAGCATAAATCGGAACTTTTAATAGCGTTATAAAATCAATTTTAGCGATTGATAAGCCTACATTCCCATCCCCCTGTTTATTACTAATACTTTTTCTATTAACCTTTTTCTTTCTAGAAGGATTATTTTGTTCTTTTAAATAACTCTTAATAAATAGTGCCTGTAATACTTTAGACAATAGATAAACAAAGACTAACGATATAATTAAATATATAATTACACTTAAAATGGCTTGCATAAGATTACCATGTATTGAATATTCAATTAATTTAGTTACAGGATAATATAGAGAAAACTGGTCTAAGAAACTCGAAATATTATCAACTAAGTTTTTTAAACCCTCTAATGGATCTTGTGAACCTTCAAAGATAATATTTTTAAATATGAACATTTGAATCGTAAGTAATCCAAGAACTAAAATCGTATAACCAACCATTCTTAAGGCATCTCTATTTTTAAAAACATTGGTTAAACTCATCAGTAATACAGTGAGGATACTCACTATTACAAGGGGAATTATCGGTAGTAATATAAAACTAAGCGACATCGTTACCCATTGATAAATATAAATATGTTGGTAAATCCCATAGATGATAAAAAATGGTAACACAAGGAATACACTAAAGATTAATTCCCAAATATAAATGACGAAAAATTTACTGATCAGATAATAACTTGGTTTTATAGGTAGAGGAGTCAGTACTTTAACATCATTTGAAAAGTAAAAATAAGCAATGATTTGAAACATTCCAAAGAATAGAATGAATAATATGGATAAGATTATGGCCATTACGATAAATAGAAATAATTGAATACCTAATAGTTCAAATGTTTCAAATAATTTAATAAATGTTCTAATAAAAACCGTATAACTTGGAATACAAATAAGAAGAACAGCAATAACTAAAATTAACATATTACGATATTTTTTATCTGTCTTTACTTTGTTGATTATGTGTGATAGTGATAAACTTTGTTTTAAAAGAAAATTAAATGTGTTTAAAAATTCTTTCATTATTCAGTCAACTCCAAGAAGATATTTTCAAGAGATTCTTCTTTTCCTATTTTTGAACGAATCTCCTCTAATGTTCCTAAAGCAATGATATCTCCTTTATTAATAATAGCAACTCTATCACACACTTTTTCTGCAACTTCTAAAACATGTGTTGAGAAAAACACACTGTTTCCACGACTACAATGTTCAGCTAATAATTCTTTAACAGTATGTTGCGCTTTTGGATCTAATCCTACCATTGGTTCATCTAAAATCAAAACTTTCGGATTAGCGATTAAAGCACCTATTATAACAATTTTTTGTTTCATCCCATGTGAATATCCAGAAATAAATCCATTTACATCGTCTTTTAACATTAATTTTTCTAAATAGTTGTTTATTTTTTCTTCTCTTTCTTCGAATGGTACTTTAAATACATCACACATAAATTGTAAGTAATCATATCCAGTTATTTTTTCAAATACTTCTGGATTATCAGGCACATAACAAAATTGATATTTAGCTTCTAAAATGTCAACTTGATTATTAAACCCATTAATAAGAATTTGTCCTTCATCTGGTTTTAGTAATCCAACAATCATTTTAATAGTTGTTGTCTTTCCGGCACCATTCGGTCCTAAAAAACCAAAGATTTCACCTGGTTTTACTGAAAAATTAATTTTATTAACAGCTAATTTTTCACCATAACGTTTAGTTAACTCTTTAATTTCTAACATTTTATTCTCCCCGTCTTTAATTACTAGATATTCTATATATACCTAAAATAGTATGAAAATGCAATCTTTTTGAATAAATTCCTAAATATAATTATTAAATACATTAATTTTGTAAAATATTCCATTATTAAATCCATTTACATAATTTGTGTTCTAAAATGTCAATTACTACAAATAATACATAACCAATTAAACTTAGCAAAAAGATACCAGTAAACATATTTAAGTTACTTGTGTGGATACTATTATCGATAAAATAACCTAATCCGCTCCCAATTCCACGAGTCTCACTTAAATATAATACAGCAATTGAAGTTCCAATACTTATTCTTGTTGTTGATAACAAATTTGGTAAAATTGCTGGAATCAATATCTCTTTATACATATCCTTATTATTTAACGAAAGACTTTTTGCATGATAAAAAACTTCTTTAGGAATATTTTTAATCGCATCCTTAACAGTGATAATAACTGGAAATACAACAATTATAAATATTAATGTTGTCTTCATCCAAAACATTGAAGCAAAGATGACAATAAGTACTTGTACCAAAGTTGATTTAGGAATTGGATAGATGGCATATACCACAGGATCAAGCATTTGATTCGCTCGTTTAGATAATCCCATTAATATTCCAATATGAACACCTACTATGATAGACAGTAATAATCCAGTAAATAAAAGGGTTACTGATTCTTTTGTTGGTATTAATAAATGCGTTTTAAATATTTTAAAAAAATTAATGATAACATCCTGTGGATAAGGAATTTGTTGAGGGAAAACAATCGAAAATAAATACCAAATTAAAATAATAATAATTAACCCAATACTTTTTTTCATATGCATTACTCCAATCTTTTTCTAACTTCTATACATTTTTCGTAAAATGCAATTGATTTTCTAGCGTCTTTATCCCCAAACAATGAATCATTATTAATTTCCTCAACGATTTGTCCATCTTTCATGACGATGATTTTTTGACCCAAATAAACTGCTTCTTCGATATCATGTGTGACAATAACAGAACACAATTCATACTGTTTATAAATATTTAATAATAAATCTTGAAAATTCTCCTTTGTGAAAGCATCTAAAGAAGAAGATGGTTCATCAAATAATAAAATATCAGAATCCAAAACAAGCGTTCTAGCAATCGCTGCACGTTGTTTTTCTCCACCACTAAGATCCTTAATATATTTATTTTTCAAGTGACTTATTTCAAGTTGATCTAATACTTGATTTATTTTTAAATCTATATGTTTTTTTGATATATTTCTTGCTTTTAGTCCTAATGCACAATTTCCATAGACGGTCTTCCAAGGGAATAAACCACCAGTTTGAAAGATGATACCTGTTTTACTTCTAACATCATGTAAAGGTTCTCCATCTATTTCAATTTCACCATCAGTTGGTTTTAATAAACCAGCTAATAATAGTAATAAAGTGGTTTTTCCACAACCTGATCGACCAATAATGCTTATTTTATCATTTCTAGCTAGTTTAAGATTTAAATTACTTAATACAGGTTGATTATCCAAATACTGATAAGTTAAATGATTAATATTTATCATTTTTATAACCTCATTTCAAAAAAAAGCCATCAATGATGGCTAATTTTATTATTGATCTTCTAATTGATACGGGAATAAAATTTCTTTTAATTGATAATCTTTGCTGATTATATTTTTTTCTTTACACCATGCAAGTACATCCTCAAATGTATCTTGGCTTGGATTTTTTAGTGGATGAAAAACTTGTTGTTCAACAATTCCTAAACTTTTTTCAGGAATTAAGACATGGGCAGGATCGGTAATAATATGTTTGTAATCTTCATAACTTCCTTCCATCATCTCTTTAATAGCTTCATTTAGTGCTAAATTCATGTTTTTAATCATTTCATAATTACTTTCAGCGAAATTCTTATCAACAACAAAGCATGTAACATATAAATCTTCATCTATATTATTCCATAATTCAACGCCACCTTCAGCAATCATTAAAGAAGGAAATGGTTCTGGAATGATTGCCATATCGATTTTTCCTTCTTTTAATAAGGAAAAACGATCAGGTACAACTGGAATTGGAATTCTAGCATAAACCTTATCTTGATTATTTTCATCAATGTTATTTTGCTCAACTAATGTAATATTGTTTTCTTTCATAACATAGTCAACTAAATAATCAATTACTGTATTTTCAGATAATCCAATTTTTGCTTTTTGAATATCCTCAACAGATGTTACACCATAATCTTTTCTTGTGACTAGTCTGAATTTCTCTTCTGTTTGGGAAGTAATCACAATATCTTTACCTGAATTTAAATACAATAACGCTGCGACTAAATCAGTACTTACTCCATTTATTTTATTTCCTTTAAATGCTGCATCTCTATCTTTAGCACTATTATAGAGTTCTAATTTAACATCAACACCATATTTCTCAAAGATACCTTGTTCTTGTGCATAATAATAAGGTACAGATAATAAACTTTTCATTAACCCTATATGTAGTGACTCTGTTTTTTCCTTTTTGCATCCTGTTATTCCAACTAATAATGCGATGGAAAATAATAATGTTATTAGTTTTTTCATTCTGTTCGCTCCTTTACAATACAAATGAATTATATCATAAATGAAGATAAATGTTTATATAAAATTTTGATTTATGTTATAATCAAATAGTAAAATGGAGGTTAATATAGTATGGCTTATAGTGATTTACAATCATATATGAAAAAATTACAATCCTTAGATCAACTCATTGAAATCAATGAAGAGGTGAGTCGTGATTTAGAAATAACAGAAATAGCGAATCGAATTATGAAATCAACCACGCAAAACAAAGCATTATTATTTAATCATATTAAAAACTCACCCTATCCATTATTAATCAATGCTTTTGGTTCTTTAGAGCGAATGTCATTAGCACTAGAGGTAGATAATCTTGAATCCATCGCAAAAGATATCAATGATTTTATTGATATATCTAACTACAAAACACTACCTAAACAAATTAAATCATTACCTAAATTGTTAAGACTTTATTTCTCTTTTCCACATAAAGTGAAAAAAGCAGCTTGTCATGAAGTGATTGAAGAACCTGATTTAGATAAAATTCCCATTATAAAATGTTGGCCAGAAGATGGTGGACGATTCTTTACTTTACCACTTGTTATCACAAAGGATCCTGAAACAAATCAACAAAACATGGGGATGTATCGTATGCAAGTATACGATAAAAAAACAACTGGGATGCATTGGCATTGGCACAAAGATGGAAGAGAAATTTATGATAAATATCGCAAGTTAGGAATGAGTAAGATGCCTGTTAGCGTCGTAGTAGGTTCAGACCCAGCTACAGTGTATGCTTCAACTGCTCCATTACCAAAAATGGTCGATGAAATGATGTTTGCATCTTTCCTACGTAGAAGGTCTCTCCCTATTGTAAAATGTATTACCAATGATTTATATGTACCAGCAAATAGCGAATTTGTCTTTGAAGGATATGTCGATATTAATGAAGATACCCGATTAGAGGGACCTTTTGGTGATCATACTGGTTACTATTCATTACCTGATTTTTATCCTGTTTTCCATATTGAAAAAATTACACGTAAAAGAAATCCCATCTACCATGCAACAATTGTGGGGATTCCACCTATGGAAGATTGCTATATGGCACTAGCAACAGAGGAAATATTCTTACCATTAATGCAAATGCCTGTCCCAGAAATCGTTGATTTACATCTGCCTTTTGAAGGTGTTTTCCACAATTGTGCGATTACATCAATTAAAAAACAATATCCAAAGCATGCCCATAAAGTCATGAATTCTTTTTGGGGTACAGGACAGATGATGTATCAAAAATTTGTTTGTACCGTTGATGCTGATAAAAATATAAAAGATTATCAAGACATCTTCTGGACTGTGATTGATACAGTCAATTTAGATGAAGATATCGTGATTACTGAAGGTCCATTAGATGCCTTAGATCATTCATCAAAAAATGCTTTTTTTGGTTCACGATTGGGAATTGATGCAACGACTAAATTTAACGAAGAATCTTCGTATGATTTATCTAATGAAAAAAAATATTTATTTTACAAACACTTAGAAAAAGAAGAGTTATTGAAAATTTTAAATACACAATTTAATTTTATTCTAGACATCCGCTTACCCCAAAATAACGATGATTTTAAATTGTTAGTGATTCAAATTAATAAATCTAACGATCAACAGGTAAAAGAACTTTATAACTATTTACGAAAAAGTCCACAATTACAACAGTTTAAATGGATTAGTATTTTTGATCAATATACTAATATATATAAAGATTGGCAATGTTTTTGGCGATTATTTAACAATATTGATGCTAATCGTGATTTATACTTTAATGAAATTGTTATTAACTCTATTTCTTTTAAAGTTGTTACAATCGATGCAACTAGAAAATTGCCTAGTGAAAATGGAAATAGACAATGGCCTAATGATATTATTATGACTGATGATATAAAAAATAAAGTAGATTTGAAGTGGTTAAAATATGGTTTTAATGAAGAGAATAACTAAAAGAATTTATTTATATGGAGAAATGGTGATGTTCAGTCACACCTTGTTTTCACTTCCATTTGCCTTAATTACAATGTTTATTGCCGCAAATGGACTACCAGAAATCAAAATCATCATTTATGGTTTAATCGCATTAGTTGGTGCAAGAACAGGAGCCAATGCTTTTAATCGCTATGCAGATAGACTAATTGATGCTAAAAACCCACGAACCGAATCTAGACATATTTCAAGTGGGCAAATAAAAAGTATGGAATCTATTTTAGTAACTATATTATCTTATTTAGTATACTTTTATGCAGCATCTCAGATAAATGAAATATGTTTTTATTTATCCCCAATCCCAATTCTCTTTTTTACCATATATCCATATACTAAACGCTTTACGTCCTATTGTCATTTATTCCTAGGTATCGCTTGTGCTTTTGCAGTTTTAGGTGCATGGATGGCAGTAACAAATGAACTCTTTTTTATCACCTTTAATTCAAAAACAATTCCCATTGCTTTTGTTGATATTAATATTATTCCAATCATTTTATTTGTTGCCGTAGCATTATGGAATGCTGGTTTTGATACTATTTATGGTACTCAAGATATTACCTTTGATCGTGAAAACAAAATTTATTCTATTCCTGCAAAATTCGGATTAGAAAAAGCACTACTAATAGCGAAAATATTTCATTTACTAATGATTTTACTATTACTATCTCTAGTCTTTGTTGTTCCTCAACTGTCATTAATTTATCTTATAGGAATATTTATCAGTTCAATATTATTATTATTTGAACATAAAATCGTAAATCCACATAATAGTATTTTAATGAAATTAGCTTCATATAAACTTAATCAGTTGATTAGTATTTCAATTTTTACTTTTACTTGCCTTGATATTTTCTTATTCTAGGAAAGGAATGATTACATGAAAAAAATTATTATCGGTTTAACAGGTGCAACAGGTTCTGTTTTCTTTAAAAAATTGCTTGAAATATTGATACTAGAAAAGTGTGAAATTTATGTAGTAGCTACAAAAACAGGTGAAGAAGTATTTGAATATGAAATTAAAAATGACTTTAAAAAATATATTGAGTCACTTAATTATCAACATCTACACTTATGCCCAATTAATGATATGTTCAATAAAATAGCTAGTGGTTCCTTTCAAGTTGATGGGATGATTATCTTACCATGTAGTATGGGAACTATCGGAAAAATTGCGAATGGTACAAGTGATCATCTATTGATTAGAGCATGTGATGTTCAATTAAAAGAAAAAAGAAAAGTACTCATCGCCTTCCGTGAAGCACCTTTATCTTCTATACATCTTAATAATTTATTAACTTTACAACAAGCAGGTGCTATTATTTTTCCATTAGTTCCAGCATTTTATCATCACCCTAAAGATTTAGATGAAGTCATCAATCAAATTGTTTTCCGTATACTATCCTATTTTGATGTTTCAACAGAGGATAAAATAGTCTGGGAAGGCATATAAAAAAGTCCTGTCGGTAAATTAAATAACAAAGACCTATAAAAACAATAATAGCAACTCCTTGGAGTTGCTATTATATTTGTTAAAATATAACTATGATTACCAATAATTATTATAAGCAATTTTTCGAAATAGGGTAACAGTTTTTTAATTATAATTTATATGAAATTGGATTACCAGAAAATGATCCTGATTATACACTTAAAGAAGTTATGAAGGAATTAGATTTTACTATGTTTCTAAGTACGTATAAACAAAGAGGACGTAAGGCATTTAATTAGTGATGATTTAAAGAGATTCAACCATAAATCAACCAGTATATAAAGAAGTAATGTTTTATGTGTTCGCTAGAAATATTAACAAGTATCATCGATTTATGTCAGGTTCTTTAATTGAATTTAAAGATAAGAACTTTGTATAAAAGAATTTATATTTGTGTACTCTTTATTTCTAAAAAATTATTCTAAAAAAAATAAAAACTCGTGAAAATCACAAAATAGTGATCCACGAGTTTTGTTTACGAGGTATCAGTAAAGATTCAGTTCATAAACCTTATTTACCAACACCTCCTTTTATATTATGATGCATTTTATTCAATATTGGTATTATGTTCTTCTTTAATGAAAATACCTTCTTTTATAACTACTAATATAAATAATATCTTCATAGTTGTAATTACTAACAAAGATATGATACTCATCACATCGCTAAAATTTAGAAAATTTTGAAATATTGGTGATGGTTTAGATGTATATCTATTAGAAATATTTAAATTTGCGATTTTAGTAGTATAAACATGTGATCCTATAAATAAAATACTTTGTGTAATATACACTAATATAGTGAAAATAATAACAGGAGTTTGATAATCCCTGCTATAACTGTCCATTACTAATTTTATAAATAATATAGTAAGGATTGTCATTAATAATAAAGTGATAATTAACAAAATTTTAGTCATTGTTTCAACTGATATGACATGTTCAGATAAATTATTCGATGAACTAAATCTCATCAGAAATTCAAATCCTTTTGCCTGAGTAATTAATAATATTACATAAATCACTATAAAACTAGTGAATACAAAATCACTACTACAACTATAACATTTAAAATAAAAAATCATTCCTACTAATATAAGAACATAACATATGATATTAAATCCTGAAGTCATCCCGATTAATCTAAACAAATAATCTAGTTGATTAATATGTCCCTGATTATTTAATACTCCTACTAAAAAAGTTCCATTATCAAACGGTAATGGACATACAATTATAATTGATAATATTAATAAAACTAAAATAACAAATTTCTTATTCATAATTCCCTCCTCATTTCTTTAATTTAATTGTACATTAAATTCCAAATTTTTACAATATTTGACAATAAATAAAAACGAATTGTTGTGACACAATTCGTTTTTTTAAATTTTAGTTTTACTTTATTTCTTTTAGAACACTTTCAAAACTACTGATTAGATATTCTATATTTTCTTCTGTAATGATCAGTGGGGGTTGGAAAGCTAGTACATTTCGACCAAAACCATTCTTCCCTATCATAATTCCTCTGTCTTTCATTTTTTCTAAAATGATATCTGTTTTATCACTAGCTTCACTGCCATCTATTTCTCTTAACTCAGCCCCAATCATTAATCCTTTCCCTCGTACTTCTTTAATTAGTGGGAATTTTTTTTTTAATATTACTAGTTTATTTTTTAATATACTTCCCATTTTTTCAGCATGACTAATTAATTGATGTTTTTCAATATAATCAAGTACTGCAATTGCTGTTTTTGATGACACAGCATTTCCTCCTAATGTTGATGCTGAAGGTTTTGTAAACACATTAGCTATTTCATCAGTTGAACAAAATGCGCTTATTGGAATCCCATTTCCTAATGCTTTGGCAACCACCATTATATCAGGAACAACATCAAAATGTTCAATCGCAAACATTTTACCTGTACGAGCAAATCCTGTTTGTACTTCATCTACAATCATTAATACATGATATTTTTTACATAATTTCTTAACTTCCTTAAAATACCACTTAGGAGGAATAATAATTCCACCATTACCTTGAATCGGTTCAGCGATAAATCCAGCGATTTTATCTCCTCTACTTTCCAATAAATGTCTAATTTCTTGCAGTGATATCTTAGCAGCTTCTTCAATGTCTAAATTTATATCCCATGGTCTTTTTACCATATGAAAATTATTTTCATCTAAAAATGGATCACCTCTCCACATCGAAATACCCGTTACATTTGTTGTTAAAAATGTTCTACCATGTAATCCACCTTCTAGATAGATAAACTCTTTCTTTTGAGTGTATAGACGAGCTAATAACATAGCCCCTTCATTAGCCTCACTTCCAGAGTTACAAAAGAAACTTCTCTTAATGTCTCCTGGCATTACTTCAGCTAATTTTTCAGCTAAATCATACATTGGTTGAGTTAAATAAATGGTTGTTGTATGTTGTAAAGTTTGTAATTGTTCGATTGTCACTTTTGTTATTTCTGGGTTACAATGACCACAATTAGCAACAGAAACTCCTCCAAAAAAATCAAGATAAGGATTGTTTTTCTCATCATAATAATACTGCATTAATGCTTTTACTATTTGTGGTGGGTTTTGATAAAAATGATAGGAACATGGCATATAATAAGCCTTTTTCTTTTCAATTATTTTCTTTGCACCAATATTATCCAATTATTTCACCTCATGATAGAGTGCACCTAATGTGTACCCATAATAATTTGGTTTTAAGCGTTTTGACGCTTCTTCTACTGTGATATCTTTACTTAAATACTTTGAATATACATCTAAAATACAATCCATCTGATTTAATGTATAAGTCTGTGCTTCAATTCTGACACAATCTAAACCAATTGTTGCTAAATTATCCATTATTTTAATTAAGTTGATTTCTTTTGTATTATGTAGATGATTACGACCTCTATCATCTTTATAAATAGGATATTCTCCTGCCTCATTTTTTAACACTAATATTTGATTATCAACATAAAGATTATTTTCCTTACCTATTATATCAAAAGCTAATGTATTCTCATATAAATCGTGTTCTAGGTGCATAACATCTATTAACCCATGAACAATTAATTCAGTCTTTATGGGTGATTTATTAATGGTTGCACATAGATCATTAATAGGCATTTCAATAGATAAAGCACTCTGTTTCAAATCATATTTATTATAAAATTTTAATGCTAAATCATTATATATATTAAATGCATAATCTCCATATAAATCATAACCAAATGATTTAAAAAATGATAAAGCACCAATATTTGTGACACTAATTCCATCAAGATTAAATTGATTATACTTTAATAAATGATGATACCTTTCGAAATCTAACTCGTCAAAAATTTTAGGTGTACCTAATAATATTTTTGAATTTCCTTTATTTTTACAAATCATGTTTATATCATCAACACACCATGGTTTATCAGGTTGATATACATTACCTGATAAGTAGATAATATCTACTTTTTTCTGAATACATAACAATGCTTGCTTTATATTATTAACTTTTACAGATAATTTTAATTGCTTAGGTTTTTTAGGATAATGATTAATTATACCTTTAATTTCTTTAATTTTAACTTCATTAATCTCTTTTTCAACAGTCGGTTTTGAAAACATTTTACCGGTACTATAAAATTTTCCTGTTCCTTCATATCGCGTATTAATATTATCTAAACCAGGTTTTGATAATGCATAACAAGTCGATAAATCTCTTTTTCTCATCTTATACATTTCCTCTTTATCCTGATAACGATCAAAATGAAGTGGATCTTTAATATATCTATCTAATGCATCACCATACCAATTTACTAATTTTACAATAAAATCCTTTTCTCTCATTCGACCTTCAATCTTAAATGAGGTAACACCAGCTTCTATCATCTCAGGTAAATGCTCATACATATACATATCTTTAGACGCTAGCGGAAATTTAGGATCATGAACATTTCCATCTTTTTTAACTTGATACCACCATCTACATGGTTTTAAACATCTACCACGGTTACTACTCATACCAAATAATAATGAACTATAATAACATTGAGACCCATGAACAGTACACATATCTCCATGTGTAAAGTATTCAAATTCCATATGAGGTACTTTTGTTTTAAAATAACGTACAGTGTTTAAAGAAAAATCTCGTGATACAACAATACGTTTTACTCCAATTTTATCAAGTGCTTTTACAGTTTCTAAATTATGAACATTCATCATAACAGATGAATGTATTTCTAGCGATAATTTCATTTCCTTTATGAGTTCTATAATTGCCATATCTTGAACAATAATTGCATCAGGCTTAGCCACTTTATCTAAAAAGGTTAAGTATGATTTTGCAGCATCTATATCTTCTTGACCATTTAGATTATTAATGGTTACATATGCTTTCTTATCATATTGATGAGCTATCTTTATCGCTTCTATTACTTCACTATCAATTAAATTATAACCTGGTCTTATCATTCTCATATTTAATATTCGACCACCAAAATAAACAGCATCACATTTGGTTTTAATAATTTCTTTAAATATTTCAAAAGTTCCAGCAGGAGCTAATAACTCTACAAGTTTGTTGTTAAAATATCGTGCCATTTGTTTACCTCCATCAAAAACTTATTATATTATATCATATCTTGGCACAAAAAAAGTTCAGATCTTCTGAACTTTTTTTATGGTAACTTGACAAAAAATAAAATCCCATTAGAATATTATGAAAAGTAAAGTTATATAAAATATTATTCAATAATTCTGATTATGTTATCTTTTCTTTACAAAATTTTGGTCATTTTACTAATTATTCAACTATTTCGTACAATAATAAAAACACAATATAACAATAAAATGAATGCAGCTATTTTACCTACGGTATATGATTTTTCATAGTTCACTTCAATGTGATGTTTTCTAGTACCTAGCGATTTAACATCTTCTTCCCACTCATCAATATTTTTTTGTGTTCTAAGCAAAAAATACCATACTTTTCGTGGTAGTAATAAATAAATCAGTGATATCCCTCCAAAAACCCAGCCAAAAAGTAATGTTTCATGAAAATCCTTTGCTAAAAATTGGACTAAAAACATAAAAAATCCTCCCTTTTAATAATATGAGTAAAATCTACCTAACATACCTTTATATTATTATATTATCTTGTTATAATTTATCACATTTTGTCTTAAATAAGTTATTTCATTAACTACTTCATCTTAAACGCTATTGGATTTCTTCAAAAACAACAGCATGAAATACCCTAACTAAGTATGATTGATTACTTGATAATTCTAATGTAAGATTGGTGATTATTAACATTTATAGTAAAAATCTCATGGAACACAACAAAAAGTTAGTATGAAAAAACCAATTTTCCTTTATATAAAATGATAATTTGGGTTAAATATGTTTACAGTTGCAAAACTCAGGTAATATTGATATATAAAAAAGTCCAGATTTTTTATGTATCTGGACTAATTTCTAGGTAGTTCAATGTAAAATTCAACCCCATCTTTTTTATTTACCACACCATAATTTCCATGATGTAACTCAACAATAGATTTAACAATCGCCAATCCTATTCCTGTTCCAATATGATTTTTGTTATTCTCTAATTTATAAAACAAACTCCAAATATTGTTTATTTCTTTCTTGTCTATTCTCTCACCATTATTAAAAATTCTTAATATAACATGGTTTTCATCATCATTTATCGAAATCTTAATGATTCCATTTTCTTCTACATGTTTTACCGCATTACTTATTAAATTATTTATAATTTGTTCAACACGATGTTTATCTGCATTAATTATTGACGACTGAATACCATCGAATTGAAAATGTATTTGTTTATCACTTATTGCTTCATTAAATTTATTTTTTGTTATATTTATTAATTCCACAATATCAAAATCAGTTTTATTTAACATGAAATTTCCAGATTCATATAACGATAAATTTAATAAATCATTTACAAACCGACCCATTTTTTTGCTTTCTTCTATGATAACATCACAATATTCATCCATATCTTCTTGTGATTTAACGACGTGATGTTTCATCCCCTCAGCATAACCTTGGATGATTGTAATAGGCGTTTTAAATTCATGTGAGACTGTTGAAAAAAATTTAACACGTTTTCTGTCTAATTCTTTTTCTTTCTCTAAATCTTCTTTTAAGGACTCATTTCTTTCATTAAGTTCTTTTAATGCTATATTTAATCTTTCAGATATTAAGTTCATATTTTGTGCAAGTTGTCCAATTTCATCATGATTTGTTATTGATATTTTATCATCTAATTTAAGATTAGCTATATCATTTGCGTAATGACTTATTTTAATAATTGGTTTAGTAACTTCATTACCAATAACATAAATGACAATAGATCCTATTATAAATACTAAAACCCCTGTAATTTGTATAAAACCAATCATAATCTGGCTTATTTCCTCTATTGAGTGTAATGCTTTATCAATAATGATGAAGCGACCATTTCCCATATTGTACATGTAAACTAATTGGTTTACATTTAATAATTTTAAATTAATAATTCTTGATGCAGATTCATTTTCATTTACATAAGACAAATAATTTGTTACATAAGTTGGCAAGGTTGAACTTTCATTCTTACATAAAAATAATGAACTACAAGCAGTAACAGTACCATTATCATAAACCACGATACCAATATCATTTTTACTAGATATACTATTTAATTGTTCTATATCAACATTATTTAGTTCCAGATAGGGCTTGTACTCATTATAGACTTTTCTAATCAATATTTTGTTAGCTGAAATAACTATATCATCTAGAAACAATTTTGATAAAGCTAATAAAGATAATTCTGAAACGAGTAAAATGATTAAAAATGTTAGAAAAAATCTCTTCTTTATTGATGATTTCATTATTTCACCTCAAATTTATATCCATAGCCTCTTATCGTAATTATACTATTTCCTTCATTTTTAAGTTTATATCTTAATTGTTTGACATGTGTATCAACCGTTCGTGTATCTCCATAATAATCATAACCCCAAACATTATTTAATATCTGTTCTCGAGATAAAGTATTATTTTTATTATTTATTAGAAATAATAATAATTCGTATTCCTTTGGAGTTAGATTAATCGTTTCTTCATTTACTTTTACATAATGCTCATTAACATTAATTTCTAAGCCATTAACACAATGTGATTTTATCGTATTATTCCTTTTTAACATAGCATTTACTCTAGCGATAAAAACAGAATATTCAAATGGTTTTGAAATATAATCATCACCACCAGATTCAAATCCTTCTAATTCATTTTGGACATTACCTAATGCAGTCAAAAAAATTATAGGGATATCCGATTCTTTTCTAATTATTTTTGCCACATCATATCCATTTTTCCTAGGCATCATAACATCTAAAATAATTAAATCTATGTGATGATTATCATAAAATTTATCAATTGCATCTTCACCATCAATTGCTTCAATGACTTCATAGTTTTCATTAATTAAATAATCGCTAATTAATCGTCTAATATGTCTTTCATCATCGCATACTAAAATTTTAGTTTTCAAATGAGTATCCCTCCTTCTTTAATGGTGTTTTCCATTTCCTTTATTATCTTCTTTTCCATTCATTTTATCTTTAATTCTTTCTTTTATTTCATCTCGTTTTTTTTGTGCTTCCTCTTGTCTTTTCTCGGCTTCTTCTCTTATTTTATCTATTTGTTCCTGTGATTTTCCTTTCTCATTCCCTGCATGTTGTTTTTCTTTTTCTGCCTTTCTATTTTGATTTAATGTCTTATGATACTCTTTTAAATCATTAATTAACTGTTCTTTATCTATATCTAATTCCGTCTTTAATTTCTCAAAATCAATTTTCTTTTCAACTTTTTTACTGGTAGGGTCATCTTGTAAAAATATATCTAAATCTAAAATATCGGATATACTCATATCTGATAGCATTGCTAAAGCCTTAATCCTTACCATATCATGTTTTTTAATATTATTTTCTCTTAAACTATTCATCTCTTCTTCTGTTAAATCTTCACACATCGCTGTTAAATAAGTTTGTACTTTTAATTCTTTAACTTTATCCTTTACTTCTTCGTTAATCTTGTCCTTTATTTTTTCATTTAACATCTCTTCTTTTGAAGTCACATCTTCAATGGCAATTTGTAGCTTTTCCTTTTTATTTTTATTTATTTTACCTTCAGAAATTAAATTGGTTAACATATCATTTGCCTTATTTAAATTTACCCCATAATCATCATATAATTTATCAACCCATTCATGTTTTTTCTCAGGGTTCATTTCATTTAGCTCTGCCAGTCGTTCTTGAGAAAATTTAATATGCTTTTCAATTTTCTTTTCATCACTAAAAGTTACTTTTAATGAAACATTCTCAAAAAATCGATCTAGAAAATAGAAAAAATCTCCAGGTACTAATCCTGCATCGATCAATTGATTATCACTGTCATTATCTGTATTTGTTGTTGTAGCTTTCGTGGATAATCCTATTATAAGGAAAAGACTAAATATAATACAAAAACTTAATCTTTTCATAATAACATCTCCTTATCTTTATACTTATTATATTGTATTAAAATCATGTGATGTTTTTGTGATTAATACCAATATATTAATTTATTTTGTATACTATATACACACTAAGGTAACATCGATTATTATGTACTTGTTACATAATCTACTTTTTATATGTCTCTGAGGATAGATGCTTTAAATAATTCTCTATTTGATTTTAAAATCTATTGAGTGAAAGTTTTCATAATATCTTGCAGATTCTGCTTTAAATATTAACACACAATAATCATCATCTCTTATTCCTTTAGGGTAGTATAATTCATCGCCATCTCTCCAAATCATCTCTTTCGCTTTTAAATCACTAACTACTTCCATTCTACCTTTAAACATAATTCCCTTAAATTTTGAATGATCATAAAAATATATGGATGCTTTCTGATTTTCTTTAAATTGTTTAACTCTGATAGATGAGGTATTTGTGGAAAAATAGAACCTTTTTATTCCATCTCTTTTACGTGGTGGAAGCATGGCTTTTGTATTAGGATAACCCTCAGAATCAACTGAACTAATCATTGAAACTTGACAATTATCAATGATTTCTTCTACCAGCTTATTAATTTCCATTTTCATCACATTCTTTGATTAAAGAAATAATAATAATGATTAAAATAATTAAAAAGGAAGCAAACATGATTGTAAATCCAATTTCTTTTTTCTGCAAGAAATAACCTGGACTCATAATCAATGTGTATAATAACATCCCTGATGCTAAGAAATATATAGTTTTCGCTCTCTTTTTTCTCAACCACATCATTATACCAGCTAAAATTAATACTATCGCGGTTAATATTTCTGCTAATACATGCATACCCAACTCAACTGGTTTCGTATTTATTTCAGGAATACTACTTGATAAATAAAAAACTATCCACATCCCAATCATAGAAATCCCCATAAAAATTGCATAAATAGATGCTACTTTTTTCATAAACTCTTCTCTCCTTTTATTTTTTAATTAATATACTACCTAATAAAAATACTGCAAAAATCAAACATAAAACACCTAACACCATATGTCCAGTAACTGCATCTTTAAATGCATCTTTTCCATAATGAATCGCAAATCCACATCCAGTCGTAATGATTAATAAAATAATCATAATAATTAATAAAACCATTGATAATTTTGACAAATTTTCCTCCCCTTATTTTGAGTTTCAATATTCTATATTTTGTCACAACCTACTACCTATAATTTACTGATGTTCTTATATGTTATGATTAACCAAATAAAAAATCAGAATTTATTAATTCGTTTATATAATTTAGATAATGATAATTTATAAATCTACCTTCAGTTACCATCCTTTTTATTTGATCATAGGTTACCCACTTAGCCTCAGCTACTTCTTCATATTGTAATTTTAGATCTTTCAAATCAATATTTTGTTTAACTAACCATATATCATCAAAACCACATGAAAATCGATGAGTAAATAGAACTTGTCCTTTATTAATATCCAAATCTACTCCTATTTCTTCTTTTACCTCACGAATAGCAGCTTGTTCACTATTATCCCCTACTATAGCTGAACCTGCTGCAGAACAATCCCACATATTAGGCATGGTTTTCCAAGGTTGTCTCTTTTGTATTAAGTACTCTCTCTGATCATTAACAATCCACACATGTACCACTAAATGATAGTCTCCTTCATTTAATGGAATCCCTCGTTTATGTGTTCGTCCTGTTTTTTGTCTATGTTTATTATATACATCCCATAGTTCCATTTAATAGCTCCTTAACAAATTATATTATTAAAAAGAAGACCAATTTAAGAAATCTTAAATTGGTACCTCCTCTTATTTTATAACTTTTTCTATTATTTTTAATATGACTTCAACTGCTTTTTCCATTGAATCAATTGGAACATATTCATATTTACCATGAAAATTATGTCCACCAGTAAAAATATTTGGTGTTAACAATCCCATATATGAAAGTCTAGCACCGTCAGTTCCGCCACGAATCGGAATTATTTTAGGCTCTACACCAACATCCATCATTGCTTCTTTTGCTGTGTCAATAATGTACATTGCGTTTTCAAATTTCTCTTTCATATTATAATATTGATCTTTTAACGTTAGTTTGACGATTGGTTCAGCATACTTTTCATTTATCCTACTAACAACTTCTTTTACAAAAGTTTTACGGTTTTCAAAACTATCCTTGTCAAAATCACGGATAATATATTCTAGCGTTGCTTTTTCTTCATTCCCTTGTATTTGTGATAAATGATAAAATCCCTCATAACCTTCCGTTTTCTCAGGCACTTCATCTTTTGGAAACATTGAAGCGATTTGAGCTGCGATTAGTGAAGCATTAATCATTTTATTTTTAGCATCACCTGGATGAACACTTTTCCCTTGAATATTGATCTTTGCACTTGCTGCATTAAAGTTTTCGTACTGTAATTCACCAATCACACCACCATCAACCGTATAAGCAAAATCAGCATTGAATAATTTAACATCGAATTTATCTGCTCCTCGACCAATTTCTTCATCTGGTGTAAATCCAATCTTTATTGTTCCATGCTTAATATCATGAGTTAATAAATATTCAACCGCAGTAATAATCTCAGAAGCACCAGCTTTATCATCACTACCTAATAAAGTCGTACCATCTGTAACAATCAATTCTTTGCCAACATATTGCTTTAAATTAGGAAACTCCTTATTTGATAGAGTAATATTTAATTCCTTATTCAATACAATATCTTCATTATCATATTTAACAATTCTCGGTTTTATGTCTTTTCCAGATATAGCTGGGCTTGTATCCATATGAGCTATAAAACCTACTGTTGGAACTTCCTTATCTATATTGCTTGGAATCGTTGCATAAATATAACCAAATTCATCTAATGCAACTTCTTTTATTCCTAAGTTCTTTAATTCATCTACAATATATTTTGCTAATTCAATTTGCCCTTTTGAACTTGGGCAATCCATAGAATCTTCATTTGCAGTCGTATCAAACTTAACATAATTTAAAAATCTTTCTTCAACCTTCATTATTCCTCCTAAGTATTTTTTATTAATATTGTTTTTACAACTATTGACATTTTTATTATATCATTAATTAAATCATTTATTAAGTAAAAATCTCCAAGAATACACTCTTGGAGATTTTAATTTATTTTTTGTTCTTCAATATTTTAGCAAGGACTGTTTCCATATATTTGTCAACTTCTTTGAAATTCATATTTGGTATATAATACTCTTCTAGTTTATCATGAAGACTTTTTGCTTTGTTTATATAATGTAATGCTTTATAGAGCAAGACTTCAAATAGTTCTTTATCTTCATTAATTTCATCATTATAATCATTAAGAGTATCTTTATTTAATAAATTCAATAAATTTATTTTCTTATTATATTCAAAATCAAAGTTATTATATTTATTATCCACAGAGATTGAAAGGTTTAATTCAGGAATTAAGATATCTTCTATTTTTTCTACCTTAATTGGAGAGTGATAACACTCTAGATATAACCCTTTTTTAATTGCTTCTTTTACAATTTCATTCATAAGCTCTTCACTTGATGCTCCAACTGATTCTTTAATAATATATCTTGTCTCATAGTTACATATTAAAGTATCTCGAAATTCTGTAATCCCAATAGGGGTTAATGCATATCCAAATAAATGGCGATCTTTTCCAAGTTTGTGTTTTATTGGGATATTATGAAACAATTCAGAAATTAATTTAGCCTTTACCACATTATATACATTTTGATCAAAAGCCTTCTTCTCTGTTATCTCGTAGGTATTATATACTTCTTTAGCTGCTTTTAAATATTGATAAGCTTTATCAAATTGTCTTTTGATATCTTCGTTTGTGTTAATCACATCATGTTTATGTTGTTTCATACCCTCTTCATTCCAAAATTGACCTAAATTCAAGATTTCATCTACAGCACCAGGATTTTGAGGATCAACTATATGAGGGCTAGTTCCGTCGATTAATGCAATTTTTAAAGATGGAATAACAAGCGCATCTAATGAATTTGGATCTGATGAACAATGATGATATTCAACAAAATAATTTAAATCTGTCATTTTTTTTCCTATTTTTTTCATAAATGAAGATTTTCCCACACCAGGTCCACCTTTAAGACAATAAATATGATTAGCTTCTTCTTGAGGAAGTATATAATCATAAAATGAATAAAACCCTTGAGTTGTATTACCACCTGGAAAAACATGTTTTACTTTACAAATATTATTCATATTATCCTCCTTTTTTTATCCGTTAATATTATATTGTCTTTACTAGACAAAAATACTAATTAATTTATTATATGTAACTAAAAAAAACATAAACACATATCATATATCGAAAAAATAATGAAGGCGGTGCTTCAAGAAATGATGAATCATGTCTATAGGCAATCACGAGATAATAAATATAGTCCTAAACTAGCTCAAGCTTATGTACCTTATCAACAATATCACAATTTATATAATGTTAATGAGGCTTTATATAAAGGTACAATATTTAAAGATTTATATCAAGAATATAAATCACCATATCCATTTAAATCATAGGAGGATGGAATAGGTTATGGAAAATATGTTAACTAAAGAAGAGTTAAATAAAAAAATACAAGAATTAAGTTTTTCTGCTGTTGATTTAAATTTATTTTTAAATACACATCCGAATGATCCACAAGCATTAAAGGATTATAGTTATGTTTCTAAGTCATTACAACAATTAAGACAATTATATAATGAAAAGTATGGACCATTTTTTAACTTTGGTGAATCTCCTTTTAGTGGTAACTATTGGAATTGGGTAGCTGAAGATGACAAATGGCCATGGGAAGGAGACATGGAGGTATAATATGTGGGTATATGAAAAGAAATTACAATTTCCAGTTAATATCAGAAAACCAAACTTGAAATTAGCGAATGCGATATCAACTCAATTTGGGGGTCCAAATGGCGAATTAGGAGCAGCGATTCGTTATTTAACACAACGAATTAATATGCCAACAAGTAAATCTAAAGCTGTATTAAATGATATTGGTACAGAAGAACTAGCTCATCTAGAAATGATACAATCTATCATTTTTCAACTATCTAGAGATGCAACGCCTGAAGAATTTAAGGAAGCAGGCCTTCAAGGTTATTATGCTGTCTGGGATAATCACATTTTCCCACAAAGCCCGTCAGGAGAAGCTTTTACAACTGCTTCTATGAGTAATACTAGTGACCCTGTTGCTAACTTACATGAAAATTTAGCAGCAGAATCAAAAGCAAGAGCTACCTACGAACAAATACTAAATCTAACAGATGACCCAGATGTCACAAAACCAATTAATTTTCTAAGAGTTAGAGAAGTAATTCATTTTCAAAGATTTGGAGAAACATTAGATGATATACAATTACATCAATCCATGAGAAATCAATTTGTTGTTAAAAAAGATACTAGTTTATAATGATTTTTTCATTATAAACTTTTTTTATTTGCTTAATAACGTTCTGATATTTCCCATTATTTCAACTCCTGAATTTTGACTTATCCCTTGAAATAAAATCATTTCTTTATATAAATCAATTAATTCAACTCTAACCTCACTGATAATACTTTCCCTCACGTCACGATTCATTTTTCCATCACTTGGTCCTTTAATTGTCATAAAATCAGATGCTTTACATCTTGTTTCAATAGACAATTGATAATTATCTTTTTTGAAGGTAATATTAACATTGTTTTGATCAAATTCTAAATCCATCTTACTACGATTGATTGATGTAAATTTATATACTTTATTATTAAAGCGAAACGCAGTCAAAAAACCATTAAAATGATAACGCCCGAGAGGAACACGTCCCATTGACATAGATAAAGCAGCATTTTCATCAAAAAAATTATTTGCTTGAACCCAGATATAATTTTCAGGAAAATTTGATCCCCAATTTTTTTCAATATATATCTTACCACCAGAAAAATCAATCTCTTCATGATTAATCATCAGCTTACCAACAAGTTTTCCATCTAAGCAACAAACTTGACTGTAACATTCCATAAACCATAGATAATTATAAAAACCCATACTACCTGGATTAATTAATGAATCTGGCCATTTAATGACATCGACTATTTTTAACGATCCGACAACTTGTAACCTTTCATCATAGTGACTTAATCTAATTTCTTTCAATGAAAATAAATTATTATTAATTTCAATACTAAAAGGTTTATGTTGAGATTTAAAATTACCTTTAGTAAATTTTAAATAATAAAATTTATGATTCTTACCATCTAATACCTGAATAAAAGAATGTCCCTCACCCAATATTTTACCTTTTATAATACCTGGAATAAACGCGAAAGAATATTTATTTTCTTTATCAGTAATTTTATAATACCATCCCTCGAAAAAGTTTTTCTTCTTCTTTTCACCATGATATAAATCTGGATTTACTATTTTTTTAAACATAATTTTCCTCCAAGTTAACTATCTATTTATATCTTATTTAAATTTGTGATTATTAATGATAATATTAAAAAAAGAATCACAGGAAATGATTCTTTTATTTATACTATTAATAAAAAAAACTGTAAATGTGACACATTTACAGTTTTTACCCTAATTATTATTTGAATTTTCTAGACCATGTCGGATAAATTTAATTAATTCTATCGATGCTTTTTTGAAATCTTCTATTTCTATGATATCAGCAATTTCAACCACATGTGTCATTAAGTAATAAACCATATTTTTCTGAAACTCAATTGATATATCTTGTCGAATTTCACCTTTTTGATAAGCTTTATCAATAATAGCATCGAAAAAGTCTACTCTTTGATCACCAAAATGTTCAACAATCTTTTGATAAATTAGATTATTTTTTTCTTTCATATAACTTTCTGCAAATTTATTAATTTGTGGATTTTGAGTCGCAAATTCTAAGGCAAATTCAATTAATTTTTCAAATATGGTAAAGAAATCTTGATTAAATAATTCCATTGTTAATCTATCTTGAAAAAATTTCTGTTTATCTTCTGCCATAAAGGTCAATAGATAAAAATAAAGATCTTCTTTATTTTTAAAATGATAATAAAATGTTCCTTTACTAATCCCTGCTGCTTTTAAAATATTATTTAATGATGCTTTCTCATACCCATTATTTCCAAACTCTTCTATAGCTGCATCGATTAATTCCTGTTTTTTCTCAAAATTTTTCTTATGATCTTCCATGATGTAATCACCTCTACTGTATGAAATTATCACTGTCATTTATTATAACATCTATATGTTAAAAAATAAATGATTAGTAGGATAAATTACTTATCCCTAAATGATTAATTTACTTGCATTTTTTTTGAGAAAATTTGATAGACGATAATGTTTAGAACAATTACGTAGATTAATCCTATTAAGTAATATTGGGTATAAGATAGTAATAGACTATCATTTCTAACAATACTACTAATTGCTTTTGCTGGCCAAAATCCAGGTGCTAGAGAAAAGATAAATTCTTTAGCATCAGTAAAATAGAGAGCAATTATAGGAAAAATAATAATTGTTCCAGTCCCTTTCATTACTGCAAAACCTTCAATTTTATTATGCGCTAAGGCATTAATTATTAATCCGCTAACCGGAGTTGCTAAAGCTGATAAAAATGATAATGCAATAATTTCACCAAAGGTGAATGAACCTATATTAGAAAACCACATAACAATTATGCAACCAATAAAAGCTAATAGCGTCCCAACAATTAGTCTAAATGAGATAAATTGATGAACACTTAATGGTGTTATACGTATAGATGTTAATACTTTATCATCCCGATCATCTAAGATGGAAAAGCCAATTAAAGCACCATATATTAATGGAGTTATTAAAATTAGTACACTGACTAAATAGTCTGCTATTGGATCAACTTCAAAGTGACTTGTTTTAGCGATAGCTGGTATCACAAACCGTCCAATGATACATAATATTAGTGGATAGATTAACATAACTTTCATCATTGAGTCTCTAAACCATTTCTTTAGTTCACTTTTTAAAAAACTTTTATACATGTTATACACCACTTTCCTTTATCGCAAATTTATCAAATCTTTTTGATACAAAAATGAAAATCAAAATCGAAGCTATGATCATGTAGGCAAGGGATATAACCACTTCCCAAGACTTTAATGTAGTGTTTGATGCTACCTGTAATAAATTCATAGAAGCTTTTGTAGGAACAAAATACAATAATTTTGATATTATATCTGATTTAATAATTGATAATTGTTCTAGTAATACAGGAACACCTAAAACAAAAATATATTTCATCATTGCTATTAACATATTTGTAAAGTCTTTAGAATAGTAAGTTAAGATAAAACCAATTAATGAATGAAATATCGCTATAAGAACAACCGCTCCTATTAACCCCAAAATATTAACGTGAATTTCTTTAACTAATATAGAATAGATATAAAGGACAATTAATGTAAATAAATTTGAACTAATATTTGCGAATGTTTTAGCTAAAATGTATTGATTTTTATTTATTGGTGAAACAAATAATGATTTCAATACACCTTCTTGTTTTTCAAAAAACATCGTAACCCCAATCATTAGCATCGACATAGTTGTTGCATCAACAAATATGAAGATTGGAAACAAATGTGTAACATCTTTTTGACCACTAAATTGAAGAACACCAATCCATATAAGTACTGTAAGAAAACTTGCTGCAACAATATTGTATTTTTTCATTCTTTGTAATTCACCTTTTAACAATACAATAAAATTATTCATGATGTTTCACTCCTGTTACTTTGATGAAAATATCATCTAAGGTTGTTTCTTTACTGTGAATTGTGATAATTTTATTATTTTTAATCACATTTATAAAATCATTGTTTAATCCTATATTATCTAACTCGTATTGATTTTTTATAACTTTTTCATTTTGTTCATACTCTACTTCTACTTCACGCTTCCCATGTTTTAATTTTAAATTTTTCGGGGTATCAATTTCTGCTATTACTCCATCTGCTAAGAAAGCAACACGGTCACACAATTCATCAACATCATTCATAAGATGTGTTGTTAATAACACAGTTCCTCCATTAGCTTTATATTCTCTTATTATGTCTTTGATAACTTTAGCGTTTTTAGGATCTAATCCATTTGTTGGTTCATCTAGGAATAAAATTTTAGGATTATTAATTAGTGCACGTACAAAATTTAATCTTGATTTCATTCCTTTTGAAAATTCATTCACTTGTTTTTTTCTGTGTTCATATAATCCAACTCTTTTTAATAATTCATCAATATCAGCATGACTTCGATATAATTTTTGAAAAAAGTGTAAATTTTCTTCCGCTGTCAATTTTGAAAAGTGAACAGGCATTTCAAATCCAACACCAATTTCTTGATAAAAATCTTTTTTATATGTATCTAGATTTTTACCTTTGTACTTGACTACACCAGAATAATTGGTTAATAACTTTGTTAAAATCTTCTGAGTAGTACTTTTACCTACACCACTAGGACCTAATAAACCAAATATTTCACCTGGTTTAATCTCAAAACTAATTCCTTTAATTGTATTCTGTTTGTTTTTTGGATATTTAAATGTTAAATTCTCAACATTAAACATTTTTACATTCCTCCCCAATTAATAGACTTATCGGTCTAGACCATATGGTCTAGACTACGTAGTCTATTATATGTCACATATTTATCTTTGTCAACTTTTTTTAATCATTTTTTTTAAAAATTTTAATTACATGCTATAATAAACTTATAATACGAGGTGAAAACATGAAAAAAATAATCTTTATTGGCGGTACAATGGGCGTTGGAAAAACAACAACTAGTAAGGCACTTCATAACATCCTTCAACCCTCAATTTGGTTAGATGGTGATTGGTGTTGGCAAATGAATCCATGGAACTTTGATGAATCAAATAAACAAATGGTAATTAAAAATATATGCTATTTATTAAATAACTATCTTCAAAATGATAATTTTCGATACATCATCTTCTCGTGGGTTATGCATAAGCAAGAAATCATAAATGAAATATTAAACAATCTCAATTTACAAGCGACACAACAATATCATATTTCTTTAGTATGTAGTAAAGAAACTTTAGAAAAACGAATGAAAAACGATAACAGAGATGTAGATAGCATAAATACCAGTCTTAATAGACTCTCCATGTATCAACAGTTAGACACAACAAAAATAAATACTGATAATCAAGGTGTGGATGGTGTAGCCAATCAAATTAAAAAGATGATAATATAAAAAAAGTGGAATGTTTCCACTTTTTTTTGTTATTTATTCTACAAATAGTTCTGATGCTTCTTTAAATAAATTTTTAATTTGATTATCTAATAAAAAGTAATAAAATCGTTGATCTCTTCTTTTAAAATCAACTATATTAATTTCTTGTAATTTACTTAAATGATAAGAGATGGTTGCTGTACTAAAATTTAATTTTTCAGCCAACTCATTTACATAATATGGCCTTTCTGATAATAAATGGATTATTTCTAAACGACTCTTATCAGATATCGTCTTCAAAAAGTTAAAGATTTTTTCTTTTTGAGGTATAGTTATATCCTTTAAATGTGAGTTTGCACCAAGAATAATCACTTCTTCACCAAATTGTTTAGGCCAATACTCATACCCAATATTCCAGAAAAAACTGATGTGAATACACACTTTATTCCCAAACACTTCTAAATCTGTATTAAAACAATCTTTACAAAATTGTTCGGGATCACGATTAAAGCGATCTTCATATTTTGTTTTTTTCTTTATTACTAATTTTAGTATATCTTCTTCATATGTTTTGTATATCTTTTGATATATATTGTTAAGAAGTAAACAATATCGTTGTTTAGTTTCTTCAAGATTTTCTAGACATTCAATAATTTTTACTTTCGTATCTTCAAATTGATAGGTTGTGTTTTTTATAATTTCTATCATCTCAGAAATACTATTCACTTCTTTTTCTACTTTTTTAAAATTTATCCTAGACTTATTAATGTACATATGGCATAAAAATATAGCTTTGGCGAATATTATAGAATCACTATTTTCTATAATTCGGATTAATTCTTCTACTTTTTTTATAGGTGAATGATTAAGAATATATTTCATATAAATCATTCTACCCATACTATACAGTGTAAATTCTCCCATATTGAAAAAATAGTTTAATTCCCATTTCATATATAATGTGAGTTTCTTTTTCATTTTTTCAATGTATTTATCAACTAAACAATCAAATTTTATATTATCTTCTTCTAAGAATTTATAAAAATTATTTTGTCCATAAAGAGCTACTAATACATTTTGAAATTCAATTGCTTGATTAACATCAAGCTTAAAGTCCTTGTTCAAGTGTTTCATTTTTACTCCTTAGACAAGAAGGTTATTCACCTGAATAACCTTCTACATTTTTAATTTCCTGCAACCGTAACATCATTTATTACCATGTGTTTTGGTCCTAAATATTCATTAATAGATATTTTTTCTGAAGATAAATACATTTCACCATGTTTATCTTTTATATTTCCAGAAATAGAACCACCAGATACTGGTATGATTTCATTACCATCATAATACCAACCTAATCTGATTTCACCACCAAAATAACCTGTAAAATCATCTAATTGGAAACTAGAAAAAGATACTACTTCTAAATAAGGATCTTTCTTTAATTCCTTAATTGATTTTTTACCACACATTACTTCCATATTACGAATAACTCCAGTTGGCTTTAAATCTAAATAATAAGAATATCTTTGATTACCCCATAAACTTTTTATTATTCCATCTTTAATAATATTAACTTCTTTTAATATTACACCATCATTATCAAAAACTGCTGAGTGTATCGATCCACTTAAACAAGGTTTTAGTGTTATCGATAGTTTGTCACCTTTAATTTCATCACCTTGAATACTTTCACCTATTTTAGCTGTTGAAAACTTCTCATAAACATATCCTGTAGCAGATTGGTTGTAGTAGTACTCCATCATTTGTTTTACTGATTCTCCTGATAAAATCACTCGATGTTTTCCTAAAGCAGGTGTTGATTTTGAAATTGCTCTAGCTCTACTCATTTCTAGCATCTCTTTAACTTCCTGAGTTAACTTCTCACTATCCATATCACCAAAATCAATATGTTGGAATAATTCTATTTCTTCTTTTTCTTCTTTCCAATTGGTAATAAACTCAACTGTTCCTAAATATTTTTCAGATGAATAATCAATTCCACATGAATTTACTAGTCGTGTTTTCAGTTTAGTGATAAATATTTCAGTTGAATTAATTGATCCTTTTTCATAAACATCCACTTTAAAAATAGCTTCCACTATTGCAGATAAATATTCTTCAATTGGTTTTTCTTTAAAATTACTTTCAATCACTTCTAATTTTTCTTCACTTGGTTTTACAAGTGGATAATAAAGCACCTTGGCAAATTGAGAAGCATAAGCAGCATTATTAATTGCTTGAATGATTTCTTCTTCAGTCATCGTAGGATGTAATTTAGTTACAGAGCTTCCCTTATATTCAACACCATCTATATCAAAGTCTTTATATACAGTTAACCGAATATTATGTATGTTTTTTGCTCGGTTCATTTCTAAATCTCGTCTAATATAATACAATTCATATGATTTTTGATTAGTTTCTTCTAATTTCCATCCATTTATACTTTCACTATTATTTAAAATTTCTATTAATCGATCTAACCTCATCCTAATCTCACCCTCGCTTTAATGTATGGACCCCCATCTGAAGCCTTAACCAATTCTTTATGACCTTTTCCACATACTCCTGTTCCAAACAACTCCACTTTTTCTGACATCATAGAAATTGATTTTAATAAATCTGGTACATATCCAGTCATAATAACTGGTGATACGTATTTTCCAGTTAATTTCCCATCTTTTATTTCTTCACCCATCATAGCAACACACTGAATACCCCAGTTTTTAGGATCTTCCATTCCACTCATCATTCCAGTAATTAAATAACCAAATTCAATGGATTTTATCATATCTTCTAACTTATCTTTTCCACCATCAAAAAAAGTATTTGTCATTCTTGAATAAGCTTTTCTATGGTATGATTGTCTTTTACCATTTCCACTAGGCTTTTTATTTAATCTTAATGCAGAAATTACATCTGAAATTCCTGTCTTTAATATCCCCCTGTCAATAACAACTGTATCCTGTGCTAATACACCTTCATCATCAAATGCATAAGATGAAACATCTTCTGCACTAGCTGCACCGTCATGCATTGTTACAAGTTCTGATGCTACAGGTTTTTCAATATATTCAACGGCTTTCGCTCTGTTCTTAACAAACATATCCATTTCTACACCATGTCCAAAAGCTTCATGAGCAATTAACCCTGTAATATCAGGTTCACAAATAATATCGTAGACACCTGGTGTTACTTTTTCAGCATCTAATAACGCTAAAGATTTATTAACTACTTCTTCATAATTTGACTCTAATTGATCCAATAATTCCATTGGATTTAAACTAGAGAATCCTTCATAGAAGTATTTGTTTTCCTGACCTTTTCTAGCGATCGGTGCTAATACAGCATTTCCCCATGTATAAGATTGTTCAAGATTCTTTCTGTTTGAAATATATATTTTCGAAATATTTACTTGTTCAAATCCTACAATAACATTTACCAATAGATCAGATTTTTTAAATGCATTGTCCTTGATTGAATTTAACTTATCCACAATTAATTGATGATCTAATTTTTCGGTTTCAATATCTTTGTTTTTAATAAATGAACCAACGACTTCTTCTTCTTCTAAAAGTGGATATTTAATTAATTTTACATACGGACTTCTTTTTACATTTTCAGAAACTTTAGTTTTAAGAATTATTTCTTTTTCAATAGTATCCAATTTCTCAACTGAAATTTTATTAAATGCATACTCACTATACATTTCATTTTGATAAACTCTTACTAAAAATCCTCTCTCTGTCCACATCGAATCTTCAATTGATGTTCCACTACGATTTACACGAAAATTTTTTCCGTTTGTATCTACACCAAGAACAGATACAAATTCAAACTTTTTTGACAGTCTGTCAACTAATTCTTTCACAACATTTTTTTGTTGTGTTAAATATTTAGATGTCATTGCCAACTTAATACACCACCTATTCTTAATTTATTTTTAAAAACCTGTCATACAGATTGGTTTTTCAGAGAATGCAAATAATTTATTGATTTTTTCTAAATAACTAATATCTGAAATATCGGCTAATGAGTAATCATATAGGGATTTAAAACTTACAACCCCCATGATTAATGATGAAAACTCAGCTATATTCATCGATATCTCTACATCAAATTCTTTTTCATTTGTAACTTGTGCATAACCATCAATGAATTCAATATACAGTGATTTATTATTTTCTTCCACAAAATTATCATGTATAGATAATTTTAACAAGCAAGATACATGATTAAAGTTAAACTCTTTTAAATCCATAAATAAACCTTTTGTATCAATCACCCGATACATTAATCCTACACCCTGCGTATTTGTTTCATGGTAGACAGGAGGAATGATTTGATTAGAATCATTCATTGGATTCTGTAAGATATGATATAGTGACTCTTCTTGGGTATTAATGAAAACATGTCTTATCTGATCAAGCTGAGAATACAAAAATGAAAACATACCTTTTAACGCATCTCTAGTGTTATAAACTAATCTGTGAATAACCATATCATTTTGTAAAAAATTACTTTTATCTGGTTTAAAACTAAAAAACATAAATCCTTCTAATTTTTGATTAATTTTATAACCAACCACCTTTAAATTAGGATTTTTAAACATATTCTCTGATTCACGTTCTTTCAGTTCAATCATTCCATGATGATTATAAACATAATAATTATAACAATCGATAATATTCTTTTTATCACTTTCATCTAAGAAACAAACATTTTTTCTTAAAGAACTTTTTGGAAAACTTCCTGGTTCAAGCCTATATTGATTCATTTTCGTTCCATATCCAAATCCCATATTCATGTAAAAATCAGGACGAAAAGGATACAGTAAAGCAAGATTCGCATTTCTATCTTTATAATGTCTTAAATAAGCTTCAACTAATTCTTTGGCGACTTTTTCTTTTTTATGTAAAAATTCAACCGCTACTGAACCTAATCCACCTACATTCATTATTTTGTTGTGAAAATTCATTTTAAAATCATGTAATAACATCCCCCCAAGTAGCTGTCCTTCACGATATAAACCATAAAAATTTTCACTTGAAGAATCATTTTGAATTTTAGTAAAATAGCTTACCCTCTTTTCTATCTCTTCATTAGTATTAATTAACATCCCAGGATATGCATTGCTATAAAGCATTACAAAATTCTTTATATCTTCTGATGGAATTTTCTTAACAACACTCATATTTAATCCCCCTTTCTTTTGATTTATCGTTATTTAGATATCTATCTAAACAAGTAATAATTATTGTATATAAATCAAATACATTTAGATACACATCTAAACACAGTATATTATGACATTTACCTATTGTCAATGATTTTTTCAAATATAAATGATTAGTTTCTTTTTGTCTATGTTTTTGTTTAATATATTATGGATGTATTTATCATTATTAGGTAATATAAAAACAATATTAAAAAAAAATCCTCTTTTTACAGAGGATTAAATACTATCAACCATTTTATTATGAGTTATATTAAACACAAATTCATAGCACTTTTTATATCTAATTATAATCATTATCAATTATTTTAATAAATTCATCAATTCATGTAATTCTTCAGGTGTTAAATACCGCCACTCTCCTATTTTTAAATTACCAAGGTGAATATTCATGATTCTTACTCTTTGTAGTTTTACAACTTTATAATTAAATACTTGGCACATACGCCTGATTTGTCTATTTAAACCTTGTGTAATTATTATTTTGAATATTCGATCATTTAATTTACTTACTTTACATGGTTTTGTTGTTGTTCCTAGAATTCTTACTCCTTTTGACATGTTTATTATGAATTCATCAGTAATTTTTTTATTGACTGTTACGATATATTCTTTTTCATGATTGTTTTCAGCACGTAAGATTTCATTAACAATGTCTCCATTATTAGTCATTAAAATAAGCCCTTCTGAATCTTTATCTAATCGCCCAATATGAAATATCCTTTCTTTATGATTAATGAAGTCAACAATATTCCCCTCTATTGAACGATCTGTTGTACTTGTTATACCAACTGGCTTATTTAAGGCTATGTAAATAGATCTATCTTTTCGCTCAATTATCTTACCATCTACTTCTATTCTATCATTTTCAGAGACTTGACTCCCAATTTCCGCAATTTGTCCATTAATTTTTACCCTCTTGTTTTCTATTAATCTATCTGCTTCTCTTCTAGAACAAATACCAGATTCACTAATGTATTTATTTATTCGCATTTTTAACCTTCCTTTTTATATTTTTATTATTCTATTATCTTGAATCTCTTTTTTTACACTTTCTAATGCCTTTATCGAATAATTTTTCACTTTTTTATTGATTAATAACTTCTCAAATAGTTTAATCCCTAATTCAGATGATAATTCATTATTCTCAATACAGTATTCTAACACATAAACTAAATCCTCATACAATTGATTATAGTTTGTGCACATCGATTGATTCAAGATACATTCTACATCATCTTTTAAACATTTGTCTAATAATTTTTGTTCTTTTTCAAGCATGATCTCTATATCATTCATGGTTTTATTACTCAATTGATGATTTAATATTTCTGTATTTTCTTTCAAATGTTCATATTTAGTAGGTCCTATTAAAGCAGTAAGAATTCCTTTTTTTTGTAAAACCCAAGCGATTGCCATCTGTACAGCTGTTTTATGATGCTTTTCTCCGATTAATTTAAGATTGTTAGCAATATTAATACCAAACTTCAATTTGTTTCGTTTAAACAAGGGATCAATTGACCTTATATCATCTTTATCAAATTTCGTATCAGTAGTAATTTTTCCTGAGAGCATTCCTCTTCCTGTTACGCTAAATGCAACCATCCTAAAGTCATAATTAGATAACAACGGTTCTAACTCCCGATAACGAAACAATGAGATTGCACTCATTTCTGCTAGTATGGTTGATACATTACCGTTTTTTAAATATTCAATCGTTTCATATATTGGTAAGTGACCAATGCCATAATATCGAATTTTTCCATCTTTTTTTAATTGCTCAAACCCAGCAATCGTTTCACTAATAGGTGTATTAGGGTCATTATAATGAACTTGATATATATCAATATAATCTGTTTTTAAATTTTTCAAACTATTTTCACATGATTTAATAATACCTTGTTTAGTTAAATTAGCTTTTACGCCATCCATTCCAACTTTTGAAGCAAAAGTAACATTATGCCTTTTGCTTTTTAATGTTTCTCCTAATATACTTTCTGTATCATCATAACTACTTGCTGTATCATAATAAGTGATTCCTAAGTCATACGCTTGATTGATTAATGTCATCTTTTCTGAATGACTCATCTGATTACCATAAGCACCACTTAATGCATAACATCCATACCCTATTTTAGATATCGGTAAATTACTGACCATCTTCATTCACCTCTCTAGTAATTAAATCATTTATTTTAGATATTAAGTGTTTCAATTGTCCTTTAATTTTTTTAATATCAGATTCTTTTTTTATCATTGCTTCATATTTATTATTAAGTTCAGTTAATAAAACTTTACATACCTTATAATCAATCTGTTGGTTTTTCATTTGTTGGTCAATCTGATAATCTAAATCCAATATATTTTTAATTTCTTCTAAACTAAATAACATGTTTTTCATCGCAATTATTGTATCTAGTATTTCAACATCCTCTTCCGAATAATCCCTAATTTTATTTCTTCTACTAGGGCTAAGGAGACCTATTTTATCATAATATCGTAAAGTATCAATAGATACACCACATCTTTTAGAAATACAATTGATTAACATACTTATCACCTCGTATAATGTAATTACAGTCATAATTTGCTGTAACTACATTTTTTATATTATAATTATATTTAATAACTAGTAGACTATTTTCTGTCACCTTACAGCTTATAAGACTGTTTTAGTGAGTTTATAGCTACAGCTTTATTTAATATGTTAATTAGTTAGTTACAGCGAATAGACTGTTTATCAATAGCGAGGTTACATTTATAAAGTTTGTAGTGACACGCTACTAGTAATAGCTATTTATATGGGAGGATTTATATATCATGATTTATGTAGGTATTGATGTTGCTTCGAAAAAACATGATTAAATTGTTCATTAGAATTATTAAAAACCTACTCTATTCCTTCTGTAATCAAAAACACACGTATAGATGCGTTATCTAATCTTCTTAAAAAGCATTCTAAGGGCCATCACTATTTAACCACTGCGAAATTAATTAAACAATTAGCGAAAGAATCTATTGGCGATGATGCTTCATATTATGCTTTTGAAATCCGATTAATTGTTGAGAAAATTCAGTTTTTAAATTCACAACTAGATCAATACGATAACTACATAAAAGAAATAATGGATAAACACTTTTCTATAATTCTTTCTATTCCTGGCGTTGGATATACAACAGGAGCAATATTAATTGCCGGTATTGGCGATATTTCATTATTTTCTAGTGAAGATAAACTAGTTGCTTTTATTGGTGCTGAACCATCTATTTATCAATCTGGTGAATTTGAATCTAGTAATTCGAAAATGTCAAAACGAGGCTCAAAATACATGCGTTATGCAATACATCATGTATCTAATAGAATCATTCATTCAGATGAAAAATTCTCTAAATATTATCAAAAAAAGATTAATGAAGGTAAACACCATTTTGTTGCATTAAGCCATGTAGGAAAGAAAGTTATAAGAACCATATATTCTATATTGAAATATAATACAGCTTATGTAACTAATCATTAACATATTAAATTATCAAAGATCTAAAACTCAAAGTTCCTTGAGTTCTTTTTGCATACTTATTTATTTAGAAAATATTTTTTAAAATTTTTATTAAAAAACACTTGCATTCTAAATAGTTAGCTCATTATAAATATATTACCTAGAGTTAACTTTAGGTCAACCTTTTTTTAAATAATTTTAATTAAATAATTGTTTAATATATTATTTTGTTATACTAGTTTACTAAAAAAACATGTTCTTTAATCAACATTTGAATATAATAGATTTTATTATTTCCTTAAATGTATAATTAATTTACACTATACATTAGTTATGATTACATTTAATTAAAAAGGATAAATTTATTATAACTTATCCTTTGTTTTCTTTAACAGTTATTATGTAAATACCTTTCAATCGTGTGTAATAAGGTTTTATTATTGATTTTGGCTTTAATAATATTTTTAATTTCAATAACAAAACCATATTATTTTTTTATCCACTTAGCATATAAATTAATACTATCGATTTTTTTGTTATTTACATCATTAAAATTAAACATATTTAAACATTCTTCTTCAATATACCAACCATCAAATATATAACCTTCTCTATATGGATTTGATGGCTTAGTAATCATTTCATCTGTATTATCAAAACTTATTTGATAATACGGACTTATCACTTTTTCATTAGAGTCATAATTAATGTAAAAAGTAGCTCTTGATTCTTTAATATACCCTCCATTTCCTTCTTCTTTTATAGAAATCCCATTTCTTGAATATATTTCTATACCATCAAAATTTGGAATAGAATTGTTCATATCTTCCATAAAAATTATTTTTTTTAAATTTGGAAATTTTTTCTTGATTAAATAGTGAAACTTATCATTATTAGATGCAGGATAAATATATGCAACTTCTAGATTAATAGAGTTTAAATCATCTTCGAGTTTATCCTCTACATCTTTACCAAAAATAGTGCATGGTTCTTCACACACTTTATAAAAATGAATTTCCTTTTTTTGTTTCAATTCATCATTAATTGCATATAGCCTATGAATTGAAGTTACCCAATCAAAACCTTTATAACATTTGAATCCATTATGATTGTACTTCCGATCATCATCCACTTCTCGTTGATTGTATCTAGTGTAACATCCCGTTATACTTACTAATAATAAAGAAAGTACTAGCATTTTAAATATTGCACTCATAATTAATCTCCCTTATATATTATCAAATTATTATATAAAACCCTATATTACCATACTTCACATAACTAGTCCCATTTTATCAATTAAATTGTAAATATTCAGAATAATTGATTGAATAACACTAATTTAACATTCTTCTAACAAAAATTATTCAACATACTTTTTTAAATCCTATTCGTAACAAGTAATATTTTTTTTCTTTATACTTTGATGAACCTCTGTAGCATACTGCAGTTACCTTTACTATAATTTTTTGATACTTTTTAAGGAGTAAGGGTATCATTATATTTCTTTCAAAATATATAAAATCTATTTTACTTCACTTTTCATTAAATCCCTATTTTTATTATTTATTAATTGAACCAGTTGTTTCAAATTGTCATTTAATAGATAGTAGTGATTGAGTTGTTGATCTAGTTTAATCCAAACAGAATTATTTAAGATACTATACTTATTTTTTATAGCAAGATGAAATTGGTTATAATAAAATGCAAACTCAACTTTTCTAATATTTGATATATTTTCTATGATTTGTAAGAAATCCTTAGAAACATAAGATTTAAATCCTTTAATATTATCAGTGTATATCACAGTATCATTAACTACCTCTTTATGTGATAAGCTTTTTATTTCTTTTCTCAAAAATCTAATGTTTTTACTATAACCTGTAAATGAAAATGGATTTTCAAAGTGAATTATAAGATAATCACCTTTGAAGTAGATAAATAACATATAGGTTATAATCGTTAATACTATTAAAACTTCAATGTTAATTAAATTTAATAAAAAAGTTCCCAAGCATAGATAAAAGAACCAATACTCTTTCATCACTTTGAGATAACGCCATGTGAATGGTGTCTCAATAATTTCACCTTGGATATATTTCTTAAAAAACATATTAGTAATAACATCTGATTCTTTAAATAATACTTGTGCTTTATTCGTTTCTACATATGGAATACTAGTAAAACTATAATCAGTATTTAGTAATATATTTATTATTAATTGGATTCTATACTTAGTTGCTTTCGTTTTAAAAAAATAGTATAAAATGATAAATAAAATACCACAAAGTAATATAATGACCATCCCTATATTCATTAATTTTGCATATTCTATTTTATATTTTGTATCCTCAATAATAATACCAATATAAAAAAGTAATGCCGATATAGCAAAAATAATAAAGCATATTTTAGCACACAATTTATTATTTGCTATTTTACGTTTAAATTTCACATCATTCATTATTATAACCCCTCATTTCTCTCAATTTATTATAAGCCTTAATACTATTCATTTACCTTTTTTTTAATTATACCTTACTATAACTCTTTTGTATATTATAGAGATAGATATACTTTGTTTTATAATTTATTTATTAGGTAAAAAATGATTTACCTTACTAAAGGTAAACCAACAAATCTTTTTTATAAAATATTAAGTTCAAAAAAGAATACCAACTCAGTCGGTATTCTTCTAGTTCATTTATGGTACAGTTCATCATTAATATTTTTAGTTATTATAATGGTAATTTTTGGGTTATTAAATAAGACTTGATACAAATTATTTTTTAAATATACTTAATTTAAATGATTTAATAAGAAAAATTTAAAGTTTTTTATGAAAAATACGCGTCTAATAATAGTGAATTATTATAAAAAAGGAATTGACATTAGTTAGGGTTTAGTGTAGAATACAAAAGAATTAGGATGCCTTTAAGATAGTCCTGTGAGACTAATAAGGAAAATTGTACATAGTTTATTATGAGTTTTACCTTAAGCTATCTTTTTGGCTTAAGGTTTTTTTTATTGGTATCCTATAAAAATTATAGGAGGATTTTAGTATGATAAACAAATCAAAAAACAATAAGCTCGCTAAGCATATGTTTATTGCTTTAGTGGCAGGTATTTTAGTAGGTACAGGATTTATATTCTTAAGAGAAGAATTGATCAAAAATGGAAATAGTCAACTTTGGAATAGTATCAACAATATCTTATTTGAAGATATTCACAAAAACAATCAAGCAATAGGAATCTTTTATATCATAGGACAACTTTTTATTAGAGCATTACAACTAGTAATAGTACCTATGGTATTTACATCTATCACCCTTGCAATGTGCAAAATTGCAGATACTAAAAAACTTGGAAGAATATCATTAAAAACAATCTTTGGTTTTTCTACCACCTATTTATTTGCTTTGATTCTTGCGTGTACATTCGCGTTATTAGGTTACCATTTAGGTATATTTGAAACAAGTATTGAAAACATTGCAAGTAAATCAGGGACAGTTGGTGGAAATCCTTTACAAGTAATTGTAAATGCGATTCCAAGTAATATACTATCTGCTTTTTCAACAAATGGAAGTATTATAGCTGTTGTGTTTGTCGCAATCGTGACAGGTTTAGCGATTAATACATTAAACGATAAGATTTTAGTTTTAAAGAAATTACTTGAAGATATTAACCAAATCATAGTTGTATTTTTAAATATAGTTATATCGAAATTCGGACCAATCGCCATCTTTGTATTATTAACACGTACATTTGCGATTTATGGTGTAGATCATCTTTATCCAGCATTATCTTATGTTATTGTAGTAGTGATTTGCTTGTTATTGTTCTTAATCTTTGGTTACGCTGTATATGTAATGGTATTTGGAAAATTAAACCCATTACCATTTGTGAAAAAAATTAGTAAAGTCGCTTTATTTGGGTTTTCAACATCATCAAGTGCTTCTACATTACCTCTAAACACCAATACAACTACTGAAGAATTAGGGGTAGATAGTGAAGTGGCTTCATTTGTTCTACCACTAGGTATGACTGTAAATATGAACGGTACAGCGATAATGCAAGTAATTGCAACAGTATTTATCGCATCGTTTGCAGGTTACGACATATCATTAGGTAATATTATCCTAATATCTTTATTGACAGTTTTAGCATCAATTGGTACCCCCGCAGCCCCTGGTGCAGGAGCTATTATATTATGTACCCTTTTAACAGGGATGGGTTATAATAATGAAGCTGCTTTAATGGCATATTCCTTAATCCTTGCGATTAATCGCCCAATCGAAATGCTGGTAACTTCACTTAATGTCGTAGGTGATAGTGCGACGGCAATTGTGGTTGCGAAATCAGAAAATCTATTAGATGAAGAAGTATATTATGGATAGAAGGGTTAATATGCAAAAAGATGTTATTATCGCGCTTGATTTTCCAAGCAAACAAGAAACACTTCAATTTATAAATAAGTTTAATTCAAATCTATATGTAAAAGTAGGAATGGAACTTTTTTATAGAGAGGGTACTGATATTATTAAAGAGTTAAAATCAAAAGGTCATAAAATTTTTCTTGATTTAAAACTTCATGATATTCCTAATACAGTGTACAAGTCTATGAAAAATCTCTCTAAATTAGACATTGATATGGTTAATGTCCATGCTTTAGGTGGAATAGATATGATGAAATACGCTATAGAAGGTTTAAGTGAAGGCAATAATAAAAGACCTCTGTGTATAGCTGTGACTTTATTGACATCACTATCACAACAAACAGTAGAACATGAATTATTAATTAACAAATCTATTAATGATAGTATTATGCATTATGCGGAAAATACAAAAAAAGCAGGCTTAGATGGAATCGTGTGTTCACCTTTAGAATCAAAACTTATTCATGAAAAATTAGGAAATTCGTTTTTAACGGTAACCCCCGGAATACGTTTAGAACATGATGATTTAAATGATCAAGTAAGAGTTGCTACACCTCAAATAGCTAAAACTCTTGGAACAAATTACATTGTCGTTGGAAGAAGCATTACTCATTCCAAAGACCCTGTCAATACGTATAAACATATAGTTGGAAAATTTATAGGAAGTGAGAGATAATATGGAAAAAAAAATAGCGAAATATTTATTAGATATAAATGCTGTTACATTACAGCCAAATAATCCTTATACATGGGCATCAGGTATTTTAGCGCCAATTTATACTGATAATCGATTAACATTATCCTATCCCAAAATAAGAAAAGAGATTGAATTAGGATTAGCTAAATTAATAAAACAACATTATCCAGATGTTGAAATGATTATGGGAACTGCTACAGCTGGCATTGCCCATGCTGCTCTTGTTGCAGATATCCTTGATTTACCAATGGGTTATGTAAGAACTAGCGCTAAAACTCATGGGAAAACAAATGCGATTGAAGGAAAGATTACTGAACACCAAAAAGTAGTTGTAATCGAAGATTTAATTTCTACTGGTAAATCATCATTAGAAGTTGTAAAAACATTACGAGAAAAAAATGTGAGTGTATTAGGTGTCGTTTCAATATTTAGTTACCTATTTAAAGAAGCTAATCTTAACTTTAGTAAAGAACAGATATCTTATCATTCATTATCTAATTATAATGTGTTAATCCATGTCGCTCTTGAAGAAAACTATATAACAAATCAAGAATTTAAGCAATTATCGAACTGGTATGAAAATCCAACTACTTGGACGAAATAAATAAATTATCCACCAGCTAAACTGGTGGATTACTAATATCTACAAAGCTATAACTACTCTTCTACTCAAAAAACCCTCTTTAGAGGGTTTTTTATTTTGGTTCTATAATATTTGGTGTGGGTAATAAACTCACACCATTTAATTTGCATAAAAAAATGAGACAGATTTCCAATATCCTGATACAATTAATAACGACGAAATCACTAATGAAAGGATTGGAAATATGTCTCAATACAATTGTATCGTAAAAGTACTAAATTTAAAAGATGAAAATATTTCTTTTAATGAAAACTTTTACTCAGAAGAAATTATTAAGGGTGTTAGATCACAAATCTATTATGGAACTCTCACATATCAGCCTCAATATTGTTATTCATGTGGTTGTGTATTTGATAACCAGTTTGAAAAGCATGGCTTTAAGACATCTACAATAACTTTACCTAAAGTATCTAATATGAATGCTTATTTAAAACTTAAAAAACAACGTTATAAATGTCATCATTGTAATAGTACCTTTACTCTCAAGACATCTATTGTTAATCAACATTGTTATATATCTAATAATACTAAAGTAGCTGTTGCTCTTTCAGCTTCTAATAAGATTTCTGAGTGTGATTTAGCCAAAGAACATAATGTATCACATTCCACTGTAAATCGTGTTATAAACAGTTTCTATGAAGTGCATAAGCCTAATTATAATTATTTACCTGAACAACTTTGTTTTGATGAATTTAAATCAGTTAAATCATCAGTAGGGGCTATGTCTTTTCTTTTTGTGATGCTCATAATGGAAGCATAATTGATATCGTTGAAGATAGACGCTTAAATTCATTAATCAAATATTTCCAACGATACACTAAAAAAGCAAGGAGAAGTGTAAAATTAATCGTTATCGACATGTACAAGCCCTACATTCAACTTATAAAGATGCTCTTTCCTAACGCTAAAATAGTTATGGATAAATTCCATATTATTCAATTAATCTCTCGCTCATTAAATAAAACTAGAGTTAGAATTATGAATCAAGATAAAAAGAACTACAATAAGTTTAAACGTTATTGGAAGCTTATATTGAAAGATCGGGCTAAATTAGACATCAAAAATTATAGAAAAGTTTATTGTTTTAAACAAATGATGTGTGAAGAAGATATTGTAAATTATTTACTAGATCAAAGTAATGAACTTAGAGATACATATGAACTATATCAGGACCTTTTACATAGTATTAAAAACAAAAATCCAGAACTCTTTACAACTACTCTTGATCAAATTGAACAAGAATACCCAAACATATCAGCTTATATGAAAACATCAGTTAAATCTATTCGTAAGAATAAATCCTATATTCTAAATCTAATGTCTACTAATTATACAAATGGTGTAATTGAAGGTATAAATAATAAAATTAAAGTTATCAAGCGTATAGCTTTTGGTTATAGAAGCTATCATCATTTTAAACTACGAATTCTCATTTCTCATGGAATGGGAACAATGAAAAGAGGACTAAGTCATTCAGCTTAATCCTCGTAATTGATTTAATGTCAGTTTATTGGATATTCTCTACCCACACTACTTGACAAAGAGCCTTTATTTTTAAGACAAGAGCATAATATAATAAATGTTTTCAAAAACGTGATAATAATCACTTTGCCCTAAAAAATATTAGGAACTCAGTATAAATCATGTTCCACTCGTATAAAAAAAGAATACTCCTTGCTTAAGTATCTTTATTGAACGTTTGCTTAATTATATACATTTACTTAAATTTGACTATATTTAGTTTTAACAAATTAAATTTACTCTATATTATTATAGTCAATCACACTTTTTTATTATGATTAACTATTTAAGTATTTTTGATTCTATTTTTTTTTGATAAAATCTTTATATCTGTACAAATCGAATCGACCTTTTCATATTATCAACCTCTCTAAAAAAAATAATATACCATTACTATAGAAAGAATTGGTATAAAACTCAAAGTAGACAAAAATACTTATGGACTGTGTTCCATAAGTATTCTTTTTATTGTATTTTTTCTTTTCTCTGTTCCTATATTCTAATAGGTTTTTCTCAGAAAGTTGAACTATTTGTTTTATGAAGTACATCGATAATCTTTATTAAGCTTTTATTTAAATTACATCTTACCAACAATATGTTATGATGTATTATTTATAACTACTGACACTAACCTAAATACTAAAAATCTCGCTTTGTTTTAGGTCATTTGTGATATGGTTCATTTTTAATTATTTTATATGAACGATATATTTGTTCTAATAAAATAAATCGCATCATTTGATGAGGAAATGTAAATTTTGAAAACGATAATAATTCGTTTGATCTTCTTATTACCGCTTCACTTAAACCATTGGAACCACCTATAATGAAATCAATATCTCGTCCATTATAGATCATATGCTGATTGAAAAAGCTCGCTAATTCCTCACTACTTTTTTGTTTTCCTTCAATTGCTAAGGCAACCACATAATCATCATCAGATATTTTAGTTAATATTTTTTTTCCTTCAGTATCTTTAATTTGATTAAGTTGGGTCTGGGTTAAACTTTCCGAAGCCTTTTCATCTGGTATTTCATTTATTTCAATTTTCACATAAGGTGTCAAACGTTTTAAATACTCATTTATTCCATTAACTAAATATTTTTCTTTTATTTTCCCTACAGAAATAATTTTAATTTTCATCTTATCACCATTTTATATTACCGTTGATTCACTTAACTCATGTTGTTTAGCGATAATAAATTTTATATTTTCATTATGAATACATTGTGAAAATATATCTTTGACAGTCAACATCAATAAATCAACATTATTTGCCTCTTCACTAATATGTGCTAAATAAATAGCTTGGGTCTTATCATTTACAATTCTTAAAAGCGTATGTAATGCATCTTCATTACATAAATGACCATTATCTCCTAATATTCTTTGTTTAAGTCTCCAAGGTCTATTCGTACACATCAACATTTCAATGTTATGGTTTGTTTCCATAATATACACATTTGCACCTTGTATTCGCTCTTCATTCTCTTGGCTAATATAACCTGAATCAGTTAAATACACGACCTTTTTATTATCCCCTTTAATTATATAACCAAATGGTTCTAAAGCATCATGTGATACATGAAAAGGGGTTATACACGTATTATTTAAGTAGACCTCTTCATCTGCATCTATTACATTATAGTACTCATACATTACTCCAATTTTTTTTCGTGATACAATAGCTTGATAACTACCATGACTTAATACAATATAAATATTATGCCTCTTTATCAATACTTCTAATCCTTTTACATGATCAGAGTGTTCATGTGTAATAAAAATTGCATCAATATCTTCTACTTCAACATTCACTTCACTTAATTTATTTTTTAAAGCTTTATATGAAATTCCTATATCAATTAAAAATTTATTTTGTTCAGTTTCAATCAAAGTACAATTACCTTTACTACCACTTGCTAAAACTGTTATTTTCATTTTACCACATCCTCACATCAACCTATTTTACCATACATTGAACTATTTTTAAATTAAAACAAACATATAATAATATGATTATATTTATCCATTATATTTCCTAGAGTAAAGTAAATCAAAAAAAGCATAAACTAATATGCTTTTTTTAAATAACTATTTAACATATTCTTTACCACCCATATAAGGACGTAATACTTTAGGTATTAAAATACTACCATCTTCTTGTTGATAATTTTCTACAATAGCTGCCCATGTACGACCAATCGCTAATCCTGAGCCATTTAGTGTATGAACAAATTCAGGCTTCCCTTTTAATGTACGTCTGAATTTTATATTAGCTCTACGAGCTTGATAATCTTCGAAATTACTACATGAAGATATCTCCTTATAGTCATTATATGATGGTAACCAAACTTCTAGGTCATATGTCTTAGCAGCGCTAAATCCTAAATCTCCACCACAAAGTTCAATTACTCTATATGGCAACTCCAATAGTTGCAATATTTTTTCAGCGTTTGAAGTTAATTGTTCTAAGATTTCGTATGATTCCTCAGGTTTACAAAATTTGACCAATTCAACTTTATTAAATTGATGTTGTCTGATAATTCCTCTTGTATCACGCCCAGCTGAACCAGCTTCAGATCTAAAACAAGGTGAGTAGGCACAATATGAAATAGGTAGATCATCAACACTTAATATTTCATCACGATGATAATTCGTTACAGGAACTTCTGCTGTTGGTACTAGAAAATAGTTTTCATTGTTGTACATTTTAAAAGCATCTTCCTCAAATTTTGGTAATTGTCCAGTTCCTGTCATGCTATCTCTATTTACAATTGCAGGTGGCATTAATTCTTTATATCCATGTTGTTCTGTATGAACATCTAACATAAAAGAAATCAACGCTCTTTCTAGTTTAGCACCAAGGGATTTATAAATTACAAACCTTGAGCCCGTTACTTTTCCAGCTCTGTTAAAATCAATTACATCAAGATCTTCTGCTAACTCCCAATGTGGTTTTGCAGTAAAATTAAATTCTGTAGGTTTTCCTACCTTCTTAATTTCAATATTATCACTCTCTGATGTTCCACGTGGAACATTTTCATTAGGTAGATTAGGTGTCATTAATAGGATTTCCCGTATTTGTTCATCAATAAGTCTTAACTCTTCATCTAGACTTTTGATTTTCTCTGTATCGAGATTCATTTCATCTAATAATGGTTTTATATCCTTCTTCTCTCTTTTGTATTGACCAATTAGTTTTGAAACACTGTTTTTTTGAGCTTTTAATTTTTCTACCTCAAGGATAATGTCTCTACGTTTATCATCTAACTTCTGAAAGTTAGTTAGATAACCAAAATCACCACTTCTTAATTCTAAACGTTTTTTTACTTCATGAAAATTTTCTCTAATAAGTTTTGCATCTAACATAATTGCCTCCTTAATGATTATTATTTAGAAAAAACAAAAAAACTCATCCCAATATTAGGGACGAGTTTACCCGCGTTGCCACCCTAGTTAGAGTTTACACTCTCAACTTTAATAAGATAACGGTTAATCCGAAAATGTTTCAACATTTTACTCAAAGGTTGATTCATAATACCGTTATATCAGTTCACACCAAATACTGACTCTCTTTAATAACTAATATTATTACTAATCCTTATCATCGCTTTTAATATTATTATATATTTTATTATTCTTTTTTATGTTTGTCAATCATATTAATGAAAAAATTACCAATTTTATAATCTTCTGTTAATTCAGGATGAAATGAGGTCGCTAATATATTGTTCTGCTTTACAGCAACAATTGCATCTCTATGAGTACCTAACACTTCTACCTCATTACTAGCTACTTCAATATATGGTGCTCTTATATAAACACCTTCTACATTCCCTATCTCTTTTAAACATACTGTTTCTTCAAAACTTGCAATTTGTCTACCAAAAGCATTTCTTTTAAGTTTAACGTCAAGAACACCAATATGGGTTGGAAAACCAATGTTTTCTTTGGCGAGAAGAACCATTCCTGCACAAGTACCAAAAACTGGCTTGGATGTACAGAAAGTGATTAATTCATCCATGAAATGATACCTGTCTATCAAGCGTCTCATCGCTGTGCTTTCACCACCTGGCAAAACTAAGGCATCTATTTCTTCTAATTGTTTTGGTTCTTTAATCAATATTGTTTCAACATTCAATTTATCAAAATACTTTTGATGATCATAATAAGATCCTTGAAGAGCTAAAATTCCAATTTTCATATTATCACACTCACTATAATTTATTATTCCATATATATTGTATATCATAACATTATAAAGTCAATATATGATTATCATAAAATTGATAATTCTACAAAATGTTCTACGTGGAACATTTTGTAGAAAAAAGTAATTATAAATTAAATCAGATAATCTTGAATAAATTGCACGACTAGATGGTATTAAGTTCAGAAATTGTGTATTCTTTATCTTCTTTATTTTCAATAAATTCACAAACACTTAGTCCTAATTGTTTATAATGATTCATCTTATCAGTGTTTTTTAGAACTTTATACGCACGAGCTATTGCCTCATAAGCAAAAGCTAAATCAAATCCTTTAATGTTTTCTTCCTCAGTCAGTCTTAAACATTCATTAGCGTGAAAAAGGGCGGATTCTCCCATATTAATTAAACAATATACTCGAGAGATTTGCCATTCGCCACGCTGTAGATTAATTGGTTGTCCTATAATACCCCAGTGATATCTTGAAGCGTGTGCATGGTGAACCATATTAATATTGTCTTGGTCGGTTCTACTTTCTTGATCAATATAATCCCAGGTTTTATTAAAATTTGATGTTGCCATTTCTAAATGGAATTTTTTTAAAGAATCATCCATTTTAAATACCTCCCTATATTTTTTAGATAAAATTTGCGGTAGATATATTTGATTATACAAAGTTTATCTATTACCAGTAGTTTACCACATAGACTATCTTCTGTAATCATATAAATAAAAAACAAATAAATTATATACATATATTAAGTGCTTAGTACTTAAATAATAAACAATGTTAGTAAATAATGAATAATATACCTATTCTCTAATTTGCTTACGTAATGTTCCTCAACTTATATTTATGTAAAATTATTTTTAATTCACATTTTAAATATTTAGTAAACAACTTGTGATTCATTCAATTCAGATATTAATTAAGACCCAAATTGTATAATTAAATCAGACAAATAAAGTGTCAAAAAAAGACATGTATGATACACTTAATTCATCGCCAAACAAATAAAGGAGTATCATACATGTCATATAAACATATTACCATAAATGAATTAACAAATATAGAGGCAAATTATAGATTAGGTATAAAAGCTAGAGAATGTGCACTTAGAATGCAAATAGGAAAAGATAAAGTTTATACGTATTATAAGTTGTTTATTCAAGGACTTACAGTAATTCAAATTTATAATCAGTACCAAGAAAATAGAAAAAGATGTGGAAGAAAACATATTAAGTTATCTGAAGAAAAACTAAAAGAAATTGATTATAGGTTAGATTCTGATTGGTCACTAGATGCCATAGCTGGTAGAGATAAAGTAGATCAAGTAGAAGAAAGATGTTCAACTAAAACTTTATACAACATGGTTAAAAGAGATTTAATAGACAAGAATAAACTAAGACGCAAAGGTAAAAGAAATCCTAAAGGGCATAACGAAACTAGAGGTAAAATAAACGTCTGTAAGACGATTCATGAGCGCAATGAAAAGTACCCTATGTCTAGTAGTAATGAGGAATATGGACACTTTGAAGGCGATACAATTGTGGGCGAGAAACGTAAGTCTGCAATTGTAACATTAGTTGAAAAACAAACTAAATACATTATCTTGTTAAAGGCAAGTAGAAAAAGTGAAGATGTGAAATTAGCAACATGTAATTGGCTCAATGAACTACCTAATAACTGTATTATAACAATTACCTTTGATCGTGGAAAAGAATTCTCAAAATGGAAAGAAATTGAGCAGGAGAGTTTAGTAGATGTGGGTATCTATTTTGGTGACCCAGGCTCTCCAGGACAAAGAGGATTGAATGAAAACTCCAATGGTATTGTAAGAAAAGATTTACCTAAATCCACTATTTTATCAGTTTATACCCAGGAAGAATTAAACCTAATAGCAAATAAGTGGAATAGCATTCCACGTAAGTCTTTAAATTATTTAACACCTGCAAAGGTGTTGAATAAAACAACCGGTGTAGATACACTACTTACAGTTGCTTAAGTATCATAATTATTTGTCGGATTTGTATTGACAATTCAGGAGATAAAAAAAAGCGCTGTTCTCAGCGCTTAGTATTTGAATGATTTACCATCCAATACCGTTCATTGGTTCTATCCCTTGTAAAGTTGAAATGTCAATACCTTTCATTGGTTCCCCCAAACCTTTAGATAATTCTGCGATTCTTCCATAATCTTGATAGTAAGTTGTTGCTTCAACAATAGCTTTTCCAAATTTTTCAGGATTTTTAGATTTAAAAATACCAGAACCAACAAAAACACCATCAGCACCTAATTGCATCATTAAAGCTGCATCAGCTGGAGTTGCAACACCACCTGCAGCGAAATTAACAACAGGTAATTTACCTAATTTTTTAATTTCTAATAATACATGATATGGTGCACCTAATTCTTTAGCATATGTCATTATTTCATCTTCACTCATATTCACTACTTTACGAACTTGACTCATAACAATTCTCATATGACGAACTGCTTCAACAATATTCCCTGTTCCTGGTTCACCTTTTGTACGCATCATTGATGCACCTTCTCCGATACGACGAGCAGCTTCTCCTAAATTTTTAGCACCACAAACAAAAGGAACAGTATAGTCTTTTTTGTTAAGATGGAACATTTCATCTGCAGGTGTTAATACTTCGGATTCGTCAATGTAATCAACACCTAATGCCTCTAAAGTTCTTGCCTCGACAATATGTCCAATACGGCATTTAGCCATAACTGGTATAGATACAGCATTCATGACCTCTTCAACAATGGTTGGGTCTGCCATTCTAGCTACACCACCAGCTGCTCGAATATCAGCAGGGACTCTTTCAAGTGCCATTACAGCAACGGCACCAGCTTGTTCGGCAATTTTTGCTTGTTCAGCGTTTATTACGTCCATAATAACGCCACCTTTTTGCATTTCTGCCATACCTCGCTTAACTCTTTCAGTACCAATATTTTTCATTTATATTACCTCCTATATATATTAATTAATATTATCGTCTTCTTCATTATCAGTTGGTACAATAACAGCACTAGCCACTAATTGATCATCTTTTAAATTGATTAGTCTTACTCCTAGTGTTGCTCGACCTGTAATGGAGATTTGAGAGATTGGAAGTCTTATAATCATTCCCTTATTTGTCACAATCAATAAATCTTGATTTTCTCTCATAACAGTTCTTACAGAAACTAACTTTCCATTTTTGTCAGTAATATTAATTGTCTTAACACCTTTTCCACCACGATTTGTTAAACGATATTCATTAATAGGTGTTAACTTACCGTAACCATACTCACTAATTGATAAAACATGTGCTTCTTCATTCTCAACAACATCCATACCAACTACTTGCTCATCGTCTTCTAAACTAATACCTTTGACACCTGCTGCTGTTCTTCCCATTGATCTTACATCGGTTTCAATAAAACGAACTAATTTCCCATTAGAAGAACCAATGATAATTTCTTTCTGACCATTCGTTAATCTAACGGCTAATAATTCATCGCCAACATTAATATTAATTGCTTTAATACCAGTGCTACGAATATTACCAAATAGGTCTAATTGAGTACGTTTAACAATACCTTTTTTAGTTGAGAAGATTAAAAACTTATCCGGATCATAATCTTTGATAGCGATTATACTATTTAATCTTTCTCCATCTTCGAAATTCAACAAGTTAACCAGAGGCATTCCTTTTGCATTTCGACCATATTCTGGGAAAGTAAATCCTCGTAATTGGTATACTTTTCCAAAATTACTAAATACTAAGATTTTATGATGGGTTGAAGTATAAATCATATGTTCAACATAATCTTCTTCATATGTTGCCATTCCTTTAATTCCTACTCCACCACGATTTTGTGATTTATAAGTATCTACAGGAAGACGTTTTACATATCCTCTACTTGTTACTGTAATAATAATATCTTGTACAGGAATTAAGTCTTCATCTTCAATATCGAACTCATCAGATAAAACAATTTCAGTTCTTCTTTTGTCAGAAAACTTCTCTTTAATTTCTGTTAATTCAGTTCTTACAATATCAACCACTTTAGCTTCATCAGCTAATATAGCTTTATATTCAGCGATTTGAACTAATAGATCATTATATTCTTTATCAATTTTGTCTCGCTCTAAGCCAGTTAAACGTTTTAAACGCATATCAACAATTGCTTTAGCTTGGGTATGAGATAAACTAAAAGTACTAATTAAATTTTCAACCGCAGTATTTTCATTATCAGAAGCTTTAATAATTTCTATAACTCGATCAATATTATCTAATGCTATTTTATATCCTTCTAAAATATGAGCTCTAGCTTCTGCTTTTTCTAATTCATATTTTGTTCTTCTAACAATGATTTCTTTTTGATGATTAAAATAATGAACCAATGCTTGTTTAACATTTAGGACTTTCGGTTGATTATCAACTAATGCTAACATATTAACGCTGAAAGTACTTTGTAAAGCTGTGTGTTTGAACAAATTATTCATAAATACTTCAGGATTAGTATCTCTCTTTAATTCAATCACAATTCGTATTCCATTACGATTTGTTTCATCACGTAAATCAGTTATACCTTCAATCCGCTTATCTTTCGCTAAGTCTGCAATCCTTTCGATTAATCTTGCTTTGTTAACTTGATAAGGGATTTCAGTAATGATAATACTCTTTTTATGATGATTTTCTATAATATCATATTTGGCACGGACAACAATAGATCCACGTCCAAACTCATATGCCCTTCTGATTCCATTTTTTCCTAATATAATTCCACCAGTTGGAAAATCAGGTCCTTTTATGTACTCCATTAATTCAGCAACTGACATTTCAGGGTCATCTGCAATCGCCAATACAGCATCAATTACCTCACCTAAATTATGTGGAGGAATATTCGTTGCCATACCAACTGCGATTCCTGTTGAACCATTAACAAGCAAATTAGGAAATCTAGCTGGTAATACCTTAGGTTCTTTCTCAGAACTATCATAATTATCACGGTAATCGATTGTGTTTTTATTTAAATCACGTAACATTTCCATCGCAATTTTTGACATACGAGCTTCTGTATAACGCATCGCTGCAGCTCCATCACCGTCAATCGAACCAAAGTTACCATGGCCATCTACTAACATATAACGATAACTAAAATTTTGAGCCATGCGTACCATTGTTTCGTATATCGCAGAATCACCATGTGGATGATATTTCCCCATTACTTCCCCGACGATACGAGCAGATTTTTTATAAGGTTTATCATGGTGCATTCCTAAATCATACATCGCATATAAAATTCGACGATGAACTGGTTTTAGACCATCACGAACATCAGGTAAAGCACGAGATACAATAACGCTCATTGCATAGTTTAAAAAGGAAGTCTTCATTTCACGACTTATATTAATATCTTTTATAGTTTCACCAATATTATTATGTGTTTCCATATTTTCACTCCTTAGAAATGTTCAAAATTATATATCAAGATTTTGAACATATCGGGCATTTTGTTGAATAAACTCACGTCTTGGTTCGACATCGTCTCCCATGAGTCGTTCAAATACTTGTTCAGCTTCATATGCATCTTCAATACTTACTTTGATTAAGGTTCTAACACTTGGGTCCATCGTTGTTTCCCATAATTGTTCTGGATTCATTTCCCCTAACCCTTTATAGCGTTGCAATGTAGGTTTAGAACCTTCAGATATTTTGCTTAAGACTTCATCTAACTCATTGTCTGAATATGCATAATAGATTTTTTTACCTTGAGATATTTTATATAAGGGTGGTTGAGCGATATAAACATAACCACTCTCAATAATTTCCCGCATATATCTAAAGAAAAAAGTTAGCAATAAAGTACGAATATGTGCACCATCGACATCTGCATCGGTCATAATAATAATTTTATGATATCTTGCATTATCGATAATAAAACTTTTACCAATGTTTGTTCCAATCGCTTGAACCATTGAAACAATTTCACGATTACCTAATATTTTATTAATATTTGCTTTCTCAACATTAAGTACTTTACCACGTAATGGTAATATTGCTTGAAATTCACTATCTCTACCTTGTTTAGCACTACCACCAGCTGAGTCACCCTCGACAATATAGAGTTCAGATCTCACTGGATCCTTTGTACGACAATCAGCTAGTTTAGAAGCAAATCCTAAGGAATCTAATGGTGATTTTCTTCTCGTCATATCTCTTGCTTTTCGTGCAGCTTCTCTAGCATGAAGCGCACTAATTGCTTTTTCAATTATTGTTTTAGCATCTGTTGGATGCTCAATAAAATATTTCTCTAACCCTTCAGAAAATATCGTATCTGTAATTTTCCTTACCTCATAATTTCCTAATTTTCCTTTTGTTTGTCCTTCGAATTGTGGATTAGAATGTTTACATGAAATGATTGCGGTTAATCCTTCACGAACATCATCAGTTGTTAATGATTCATCTTTTTTAAACATTCCTTTATCTTTAGCGAACTTATTGATTGTTTTTAGTAAAGCAGATCTAAATCCTGTTTCATGTGTTCCACCATTTTCATTATAAATGTTGTTAGTAAAAGCATAAATCTTGTTATTGTAATCTTTAGTATATTGTAATGCTATTTCTATTGAAACATTATCTTCTGAATTTAGATTTGTCTGAACAGATTTTTCACCACTAACATAAATGATTTCATCATTAATTGCTTCTTTTCCTTTATTAAGGTATTTAACATATTCAATAATTCCACCATTATATAAAAATGTTTCTTTACGATGTTCATCTCGAAAATCTTCGATTGAAATGGATAGGCCTTTATTTAAGAATGCAAGCTGTCTAATGCGATCTCTTAAGGTGATATAATCATAAATGGTTGTTTCGGTAAAAATCGTGTCATCAACCTTAAAAATGATTGTTGAGCCTGTTTCTTTTGTTTCTCCTACAACTTTAAGTTCAGTTTTAGGGATACCTCTTTCATAAGTCTGTTCATAAATTTTACCATTTATATGAATAACGACTTTTAAATATTCAGATAAAGCATTAACAACGGAAGAACCAACGCCATGTAGACCTCCAGAAACTTTATAACTACCTCCACCAAATTTACCACCTGCATGTAATACAGTCAAAATGGTCTCTACCGCAGGTTTTTTTGTTAAAGGATGTATATCAACAGGAATACCTCTTCCGTTATCTTTAACTGAAATAACATTATCTTTTAAAATCTTTACTTCAATAGTATCACAGTAACCAGCCAAGGATTCATCGACAGCATTATCGACAATTTCCCATACCAAATGATGTAGTCCACTTTCACCCGTTGAACCTATATACATCCCTGGTCGTTTTCTTACCGCTTCTAATCCTTCTAAAACTTGAATTTGACTAGCATCATAAATTTTATTTTCCATTATGTTCACCTTCTCTTTTAAAGATTTGTGCATTTTCAATATAAAAAATATCTGCTTTATCGACAAGGTCGCTTTTAATTCCAGATATATTTGTTGTTGTCACAAATGTTTGAACTTTATCTTTTATACAATCTAATAACTGCGTTTGTCTAGTGTCATCTAATTCTGATAAAACATCATCTAATAATACAATTGGATAATATTTAGTTTCTTCCTTAATAAAATCTATTAAAGATAATTTAATCGCTAAAGCAGCAGTTCTCTGTTGACCTTGTGATCCAAAGTCACTTACATCAATGTTATTAACAATAAATCTAATATCATCTCTTTGAATCCCTAATTGTGTAATACCTTTTGTTATCGCTTTTTGATAATTGTTTTTATAAACATTGAAAATATTGTCAAAAGTAACCTCTTCTTCTCGTAAATGATAATTTGATTTATATTGAATGGTTAAATTCTCTTCAAAATTTGAAATATATTTGTGTAAATGATTTCCGTAAATATTTAATTTTTTAATAAAATTAATTCTTTTTTTAGTAATGATTTCTCCATGTCTTGCTAATTGTTCAGTTAAAATATCTAAATAAGCATAGTCAACTTGCTTGTTATGAGAAATTTGTTTTAAATATTCATTTCTCTGTTTAAGTACTTTATTATATTGATTCAAGTGATAAATATAAATAGAAGAAATTTGTCCGATTTCTACATCAAGAAACTTTCTTCTATTTGTTGGTTCACCTTTTATTATATCTAAATCTTCAGGGGCAAAAATAACAACATTAAAAACGCCAATATATTCACTTATTTTTCTCTTTTCAACATTATTAATCATAACTTTTTTTCCTTGAGATGAAATAATAATCTCGAGATTTACAAGTGAATCATTTTTATATAAATCTGCATTTACTTTAGAATAAGCTTCATTAAATCGAATAATTTCTTTATCTTTATAAGTTTTATGAGACTTTGATATCGCTAAAAGATATATACTCTCTAATAAAGTTGTTTTTCCTTGAGCATTATTTCCAATAAAAATATTAACTCTATTATTGAATGAAATGTCTAAAGATGAATAATTTCTAAAATTAACTAATGTTAATTGTTTAATCTCCATTTTTTATAATCTCATATGTTCCTAAATCTTTAATTTTAACGATATCTCCATGATATAATTTTTTTCCTCTTCTCTTTTCTGGTTCATTGTTTACTGTAATCAGAACTTGATTTAAAAAATCCTTCACTAAACCACCAGATTCGAGGATGTTTTCGAATTTTAATAGTTGTCCTAGAGTAATATATTCTGTGTGAATAAAAACTTTTCTAATCATCTAAAATCACCTTTTAAATTGATGTCTAACCTTATAAATTATATCACAAAATCACCGTTTTTAGTAGTGATTTACCTGATTATTTAAAAATATAAAAAGATTGTTATAGAAAAAAGAAATTGATATAATAGACAAAAGGATAGTGATAAAATTGAATTATAGAATACGAGAAGCCAACTTGTCAGATTACAATCAAATTAATCAATTAGCAGTACAACTTTATCAATTACATTTTAAAAATCGATCTGATATTTTTAACGATACTGAAATGTGTTTTACACATGAAAATTTTAAAATGGATTTATTTGACGAAAATTCAAAAATTATCGTCTGTGAAGTAAACGATACAATAATCGGCTATACATTTTTTAAGTATATTACGCAAAAAAAATCTTTACTATGTAAAGAACGACATTTAATTAGCATTTACGATTTTGTTGTTGATAAGAATTATAGAAATTTAGGAATTGGGAAAATCATTCATCAAAAAATAGTAGACTTTGCCAATGAAAAAAAATGTCATATTATAGAACTTGACGTTTGGTTTTTTAATCAGAATGCAATTCATTTTTATGATAAACTAGGTTATCTTAAGAAAAATATGAAAATGGAACTCTATATATAAAAGAGCACTTTTAGAATTTAAAAATGCTCTTTTTTTTGATAATATTATTCAATTCTTACAGGAAGAATTAATTGAGTAATTGATTCATCATTCGTTTTAATAATAAATGGTCTTACTTCTCCTGTAAATTTAATGGTCACTTTATTGTCACTTAAGACTTTTAGAGCGTCTAACAGATATTTAGAATTAAAACCAATTCTAATTAATGATCCTTCTTGTGATAAAGGTTGAACTTCTTCTACTACTTTACCAATTTCAGGTGAATCCAAAGAAACAATTGTTTTATCTTCATAAATATCAAATTTTATAATATTTGTTGCTCCTTCACGAGATAATAAACTAACACGATCAACAACATTTATTAATTCCTGTCTGTTAAATTGTTGTGTTAATCCAAATTCTTTTGGAATTAAACGAGATGTTTCGGGATAACTTCCATCTAATAGTCTTGATTGGAAAATTATATTTTTCATCTTAAATGAAATAATATTATTTGTTAAATGTATCTGTACATTCCCTTGTGAAGTAATTAATAATTTTTCTAATTCTAATAAACTTTTTCCTGGTACAACAATATTAATGTTAGGTAAATCAAAATCAAATGAAACTACTTTTTCAGATAATCGATAACTATCTGTTGCAACACACGATAAAATGTTATTTTGTATTTTAAAATTAACACCGGTTAATATAGGACGACTTTCATTAGTTGATACAGAGATAACTGTTTGCTTAATTATTTCGTTTAATTGATTGCTATCTAATTCTATTGGATTATCTGTTGAGATTAAATCAATATTAGGATATTCTTTCACATCAAGACAATTTAAAGTAAAATCAGAATTTTTAAAATTAATATTAATAACTTTTCCTTCAAACATTGTTAATTCAACAAATTCATCATTTGCTTTTCTTAATACTTCTAATAATAATTTTCCTGGTACCGCTGCAGAGCCTACCTCATCAATATTAATAACTTGAATATCATTTATAAAAGTAGGAATGAATTGTTTAATTGTAATATTTGAATCACTAGCTGTTAAAAATATTCCTTCATTTGTTAAATCCATCTTAATAGATTTTAATATTGGCATAGGTGTTTTTGTTGATAAAGCACGATTAACATTATTAATTGCTTCAGAGAAGATATTGTTTTTTATTTTAAACTTCATATTAACTACCTCCTATATATTTATTATTATATATTAATTATTATTATTAGTCTTGTGGAAAAGTGTATAACTATAATAATTTGACATATAACATAGAATTTTGTCAAACCATAAGTGTTTATAAAAGTTGGATAAACTGTTAGTTATTAACAGTATCTATTTTAGACGTTTCATTAATTTCTTAATATCTTCATCTACTTGATTGTTAATTATTCGTAAATTTTGAATTTTTTGAATGGCATGCATTACCGTTGTATGATCTTTGCCTCCAAACTCACTTCCAATTTTAGGATAAGAAGATTTTTTAATTTCTCGAATTAAATACATCGCAATTTGTCTAGGTAGTACATAACAAGCTTTGCGTGATTTAGAAAGTAAATTGTTTAAAGATATATTATAATATTCACAAACAGTTTTTTGTATTACTATGATTTCTGTATTCTTCATACTTTTAATTTCTGGGATGACATCTTTTAAAGCTTCTTTTGTCAATTGTAGTGATATTTCTTTATTCATCATAGTTGAATAAAATAATACTCTTTTTAAAGCCCCTTCTAAAATTCTTATGTTACTTGTAAAATTACATGCGATATATTCTAAAATATCTACTGGAATTTCTTCATATCCAATTTTCTCTGAGGCTAATTTCTTCTTAAGTATATCGATTCGTGTGTTTACATCAGGTTCTTTAATATCAACTTGAGCTCCCCATTCAAATCTAGAGGTTAATCGATCCATCATATCTTTTAATTCAAAAGTTGGTCGATCACTTGTAACAACAATTTGTTTGTTTTCATTATGCATTTTCTCAAATAATTTAAAGAATTCTAATTGTGATTGTTCTTTTTTGGATAAAAACTGTATATCATCAATTAATAATACGTCAATGTTGTTATATTTTTGATTAAATTCATAATCTACTTTATTTTTTATTTTTTTAATATAATCTTCAATAAAAATTTCTGTTTTAACATATAAAATTTTTTTATTGGGATCATTATCTAAAATAAAATTTCCAATTGCTTGCATCAAATGTGTTTTTCCTAATCCAACTCCACCAAATATATAGAGTGGATTCGCTACTTTACCAGGTTGATTTGCAACTTGCAAAGAAACTAAATTTGCAAATCGGTTATTTGGTCCCACGACATAATTTTCAAAAGTATATATTGCTTTTAAATTATGTCGATATAAATTATTAATGTTGGGATCTATACCATTAATCGGTACATTTGTGTCATTTGTGATGTAATCCTTAGTAATTATTTTAACATCTAAATTTTCATCTGTATCTAAAGTATTTCGAGACAGTTCATTTAAAACTCGAACAACATGCTTTATATGAAATGATTCAATTCTAGATTTATGAAATTGAGAAGGAGCAACCACATAGATAAGATTTTTATGAAATTTGTATACCTTGTTTACAGGCTTAAATATTTCTTCAAATTCAGTTTTATCAAAATCTATTGATAAACGATCAAGCGTTTTTAACCAAAGTTCTTGATATTGCTCATACATTAAAAATTTTCCTCCTTCATAATGAATACCTATACAGTATAATTTTACTATTTTTTTGTGGAAAAATAAATAAATTTATGAAAAAAAAGGTAATATCGGACAACTTTTCCACAAAGTGTGTATAAAATTAAACAAAAAAGAAAAGAATTAACATAGATAGTGTGATAAATATATTTGTTATAACATAAATAAATTTACTTATCAACTTTTCCACAGAATCGATTATGAACAGATTGTTGATAAAAAAATAAATGTGAATAATTGGAAAACATTAATATAAGGCAAATAAAAGGTTGACAATTTAATAAATATTCAGTATAATTTATTAGCATATGTTCTTATATCGGAGGTGTATAATCATGAAAAGAACTTATCAACCAAATAAACGTAAACGTAGTAAAACTCATGGTTTCCGTGCTCGTATGGCCACACACGGCGGACGTAAAGTTTTAGCAAGACGTCGTAGTAAAGGTAGAGAACGATTAGCAGTATAAAGACCACTGAAACTAAAACAGTGGTCTTTTTGATAATCGTCAACCGTGAAATTGGTGAAACGAATGAAAAAAAAGTATATCATTAAGAAAAATTATTATATACATAAGATTATTCTAGATAAGAGATCAGTTGCAAATAAGTATTTTATTGTTTATAAAAAACAAAATAATATGGAACACTTCCGTTTTGTTGTGTCGATAGGAAAAAAAATCGGCAATGCTGTTGTTCGAAATAAAATAAAAAGACAAATAAAAGACATAATTTATCAAAAAAAGAGTGAAATTATTGAAAATTATGATATATTGATAATAGTTAGACCTAGTGTCAATAATCTAAAATATTTAGAAATACAAAAGCAATTATTAAATGTGTTTAGTAAATCGAAATTAATTAAAGAGTGAGGTTTAATATATGAAGAAGTTATTTACTAGAATCCTATTACTTTCTTTTTCTTTCATGATGATAATTAATTTATCAGGATGTGCAAAAGTATATAAAGGTAAAAATATGAAAGAGATTTACCCTTTAAATTATGATTATTTTTGGGATCGAGTTTTTGTTCAACCAATTGCTTGGTTATTAGACTTTATAACAGATAATACAGGATCTTTTGCCCTTGCAATACTATTAACAACAATTATTGTTAGAACGATTTTATTCCCAATTTATACTAAGTCTAATGATACATCTCTTAAAATGCAAGCTATTCAACCAGAAATCAAAAAACTTAATGAAAAATATGCTGGTAAAACAGATCCAGAGTCTCGTAATAAACAACAAATTGAAATGATGAAACTTTATAAAGATAATAATGTTAATATGCTTGCAGGTTGTGTCATGCCATTTTTACAAATGCCAATATTCTTGGCAATGTATAATGCCGTTGTTAAAGTTCCTGTAACATTTGGTTATACAGCAAGTAGATTAAGTTTCTTGGGTCTTGATTTATCAAAACCAGGTCCATTCTATTTTTTACCAATATTAGTTGCAACCTCAGCTGTCTTACTTCAATTTATCTCAATGTATGGATTAACAGCTGAAGCTAAAAGTAATCCTACGATGAAGATGATGATGTGGTTAATGCCTGGTATGATGTTTGTATTTTCTTTTTCTCAAGCATCAGCACTATCAGTCTATTGGATTGTAGGTAACATTTACTCAACATTACAAATAATTTTGGTTAAAAAACCATTTAAAAAAAATAAAGATAATGATGTAATAGAAGCGAAATATACAGAAGTTAAATCTTCGAAATCTAATAAAAAATAATTTTAAATAAACCATTAAGAAAGTGGGGTACAAATAATGAGAAAAAAGATAATTGAAGGTAAAAATATCGAGGAAGTTAAAAATAAAGCGATTGAAATCTTTAAAGTACCTGAAGAAAAATTGATAATTGATGTTACTAATGAGAAAAAAGGCTTTTTTGGAATAGGATCTTCAATTACTGCTTCAGTTTCTCTTAATGTAAATCCAACTGAAGAAGGACTTAAGTACCTAAAAGAAGTTATCAAAGAGATGGGTATAGATGCAAAAATCGAAATGATAACTAATAAAAATCAAGTAAAGTATAATATTTATAGTGATAATAATCCATTACTTATTGGACGAGAAGGTAGTACAATCGATGCACTTCAATTCGTTACTAGACATGTGATTAGTCGATATTCTGATGAAAGAATTATATCTGTTGTAGATGTTGGCGGCTATAAACAAAAACGTAAAATGCAGTTAGAAATTATCGCAACAAAAGTTGCTAAAGAAGTTGCAAGAACTAAAATTGAAGTTAAATTAGATCCGATGAATTCGTATGAACGGAGAATCATTCATACAAAATTATCAGAGTGGCGAGATGTATATACTGAATCAGTTGGAGAAGAACCACATCGTTCTTTAATAATTAAACCTAAAAGAAGATAATTAAAAACTGCATCTAAGATGATGCAGTTTTATTTTTAAATAAAATCAATAAAAATACACGATACTATAAAAAAAAGAAGGTGAAATAATGTTTGATGATACAATTATTGCGATATCAACTGCTTTAGGAGAGGGTGCTATATCAATTATTAGGTTAAGTGGTAAACAAGCAATAGAAATTGTCAATCAGGTATATAAGGGTAAGAATTTATGTACAGTAAAATCTCATACGATAAATTATGGACATATTATCAACCCCGAAGATCAATCTGTTATTGATGAAGTTTTAGTATCTGTGATGAAAGCTCCAAGAACATATACAACAGAAGATATTGTTGAAATTAATTGTCATGGAGGTGTATTTGTCACAAATAAAATACTTGAAATATTATTGACACAGGGAACTAGGTTAGCAGAACCAGGAGAATTTACTAAAAGAGCATTTTTAAATAAAAGAATTGATTTAGCACAAGCAGAATCTGTGATGGATTTAATTAACGCAAAAACTGAAGAATCTTTGAATATTGCTGTTAATGGTTTAGATGGTCAAGTATCTGATTTAATAAAAAAATTGCGAGAAGAAATATTAACAGTTATCGCAAATATTGAAGTAAATATTGATTATCCAGAATATGATGATGCGGTTGTTGTTTCTAATCAAATTTTAAAACCAAAAATAAATCAAGTCATTACTGAAATGAATGATATTTTAGATATTGCTAAAACTGGAAAAATAATTCGTGATGGAATTAAAACAGTCATTGTTGGAAGACCTAATGTTGGTAAATCAAGTTTATTAAACAAATTAATGCGAGAAGAAAAAGCCATTGTGACAGAAGTTGCTGGAACTACTCGAGATTTAATAGAGGGATATATAAATATTGGTGGTATTACATTAAACTTAATTGATACTGCGGGTGTTAGAGAAACAAAAGATATCGTTGAGGCTATTGGTGTAGAAAGAACGCGTAAAGTAATTTATGAAGCAGAATTAATACTATTAGTGTTAAATAATAGTGAAAGTCTAACAGAAGATGATATTGATTTACTACAATTAACAAAACATAAAAAAAGAATTATTATTATAAATAAAGTTGATTTAGTTTCTAAAATTGATAAGAGTAAATTAAATCATTATATTGAAACATCGATGTTAAATGATAAAGGAATTAGGTTAATTGAAAAAGAAATAATTAAATTATTTGAATTAGGTGATATTAAGAATAAAGATATGACTTATTTATCAAATAGTAGACATATTGCGAAATTAAAAAATGCTCGAAAATCGTTAGTTGATGCACTACAATCAATTGATGATGAAATGCCAGTTGATATGATTGAAATTGATGTAAAAGAAGCATGGGTTTATTTAGGTGAAATATTAGGAGAAGAAGTAGGGGATAGTTTGATTAATGAATTATTTAGTAAGTTTTGTTTAGGTAAATAGACGATGTATTAACTAGTAAAAGAAATAATAGAACAAACAATTTAAGTAAATGGTTGACATTTCAAAAAAAATAGTGTATATATTATCTATATATTAAATAGCATTGATGAGGAGAGTATCTTTTAATGGTCGATACAGCAAAGTCGGGATGATGAGAGCCGATTACAGATTTAAAAGAGAAGAACACCTCGGAGTTTCTTATCGAAATTTTTTAAGAGTAGAATAAGACGGAAGTCCTACCGTTAAAAAGGAATACCTAAGAGGTCTATAAGACAAACAGGGTGGTACCGCGGATAACAGTCATTCGTCCCTTACACGATTGGCTGTTTTTTTGTTTTTCATAATATCATAACTAGACTATTTATCCGGTTTTGATAGTAAGTATAAAATTAAAAGGTGGTGATGTTTTGGGAGTTGATATGATTATCGTAATTAGCTTATTAAGCTTTCTTTGTTTATTAAATCTTTATATTGTCATAAAATTCTTTTTGATAAAAGAAAATGATGAGCAATTTATAAAAGAGATGAATGATTTTAAATTTCATCAACAAACACAGTTTTTGAATATTCAAAAATCATTATCTGAAGATTTTTCAAATTTAAGAGAAAATATAGTGATAAATATAAATAGATATAATGAACAAACTATTAAAGAATTTTTATCATTACATAATAAGATGAACACTGATTTATATGGATTTAAAGATCAACTACAAAAAGAAATGTATCAATTATTTGAAAATTTAAATCGTAATATTTCAGATAGTTTAGATCAAATTAATAATAAAGTTGAGTTAAGATTAAATGAAGGGTTTGAAAAGACGACAAAAACCTTCAATAATATTTTAGAACGAATTAGTAAAATAGATGAAGCCCAAAGAAAAATTGAGAGTCTTTCCACGAATATTATTTCCTTACAAGAAGTATTAACAGATAAAAAATCAAGAGGAACTTTTGGGGAAATACAATTAAAACAAATATTAATTTCAACATTTGGGGAGCATAATTCTAAAGTTTATGAATTACAAAAAAAATTAAGTAATGGTAAAATTACCGATGCTATTCTATATACACCAGAACCACTCGGAAATATATGTATTGACTCAAAATTCCCTCTAGAAAATTATAAAAAAATGATGGATAATAATTTGAGTCTAGAAGAAAAAAATGAGAATAAAAAAAGATTTAAACAAGATGTAAAAAAACATATTGATGATATTAAAAATAAATATATTATTTATAATGAAACATCAGATTCAGCGATCATGTTTATTCCAGCTGAAGCAATATTTGCTGAAATTAATGCCTATCATTCAGATTTAATTAACTATTCACAAAAAGCGCATGTATGGATTGCATCTCCCACAACATTAATGTTTCTATTAACAACAGTCCAAGTGATTCTACAAAATATTGAACGTGATAAATATTCAGCGATTATTCATGAAGAATTGAATAAATTAGGTACAGAGTTTAAAAGATATAAGGATAGATGGGATAAACTTTCAAGAAGCATAGATCAAGTTTCAAAAAACGTTAAAGATTTACATACAACATCTCATAAAATAGAAAAACATTTTGACTCGATATCTAAAGCAGATATTGAAGTTAAGCTTGATGAGTTATCATATACTAAATTAAACGAGGAGGAAGAAAATGAAACAAATAGTCGTAAGACAGTTACATCGAGATATTGAAAAATATCAAGATTCAACGATTGAATTATCAGGATGGATAAGAAACAACAGAGCTCAAAAACAATTTGGATTTTTAATGGTGAATGATGGAACCTTCTTTGAAACTGTTCAAATTGTATATGAACAATCTTTAGAAAACTTTAAAGATATCCAAAAATTCCGTGTGGGAGCTGCGGTAAAAGTAATAGGACAAATTGTTCTAACCCCACAAGCTAAACAACCATTTGAAATTAAAGCAACGAAAGTATTCTTAGAAGGAGATAGTTTAGAAGATTATCCGATTCAGCCTAAACGCCATTCAAAAGAGTTTTTAAGAGAAGTAGCTCATTTAAGACCACGTACGAATCTGTTTAGTGCAGTTTTTAGAGTGCGATCTATCACTGCTCATGCAATTCATACTTTCTTTCAAGATAAAGGTTTTATCTATATGCACTCTCCATTAATTACAGCATCTGATGCTGAAGGAGCAGGAGAAACATTTGCTGTAACGAATTTAGATATGAAACAACTCCCTCTTGATGAAAATAAAGAAGTAGATTTTAAACAAGATTTCTTTGGAAAATCTACAAATTTAACGGTAACAGGACAATTAGAGGCAGAAGCATTTGCTTTGGCTTTTAGAGATGTTTATACATTTGGTCCTACCTTCCGAGCTGAAAATTCTAATACTTATAAGCATGCAGCTGAATTCTGGATGATAGAACCAGAAATTGCGTTTGCAGATTTAGATGATGATATGAACCTAGCAGAAGATATGGTAAAATATATTATTCAATATGTTTTAGAGAAAGCACCTGAAGAAATGAAGTTTTTTAATCAATTTGTTCAAAAAGGATTATTAAATCGTTTGAATACATTATTAAAAAGCAAGTTCCATCGTTGTGAATATACAGAAGCTATCGAAATTCTAAAAAAAGCAAAGATAAATTTTGAAAATGAAGTAAAATGGGGAATAGATTTAGCAAGTGAGCATGAGCGTTATTTAACTGATGAATATTTTAAAGCCCCTGTATTTATTGTAAATTATCCAAAAGATATTAAGGCTTTTTATATGCGTTTAAATGATGATTTAAAAACAGTGGCTGCATGTGATCTTTTAGTTCCAGGTGTAGGAGAACTAATTGGCGGGTCTCAACGTGAAGAACGATATGATGTACTAGTAAAACGAATGGATGAAATTGGGATTCCTAAAGCAGAACTAGATTGGTATTTAGACTTACGTAAATATGGTGGTGTTAAGCATGCAGGTTATGGTTTAGGATTTGAACGTATGTTAATGTATCTAACAGGTATTGAAAATATTCGTGATGTCATTCCATTTCCAAGAACTCCGAATAATTGTGAATTTTAAAACCGCATACTTTGCGGTTTTTTTCTTTAACTGAATTTTAATTAATGATAATACATTAGTTGAGAATAATATAAAAATAGTGAGTAAATTCAATATAAAATTTATGTTTTTAATGTAGTAATTATTTTACAATAAAACTAAATCGTGTTAGAATAATTAAATGTTGGAAATGGTGATATAAAAATACCAATTATGGTAAAATAATATTATATGATAATAAATAAGTTTAATATTATAAAGGAGGAACATGAGTTTATGTATGATATCATCGTAATAGGTGGCGGTCATGCTGGATGTGAAGCATCCCTAGCCCCAGCTAGAATGGGGTTAAAGACCTTATTAATCACAGGTAACATATCTAAAATTGCTCATATGCCATGTAATCCTTCAATAGGAGGTCCTGCAAAAGGGATTGTTGTAAGAGAAATTGATGCTTTAGGTGGCGAAATGGGAAGAAATACAGATAAGTCACATATTCAAATGCGTCTACTAAATACAGGAAAAGGTCCGGGTGTACAAGCATTAAGAGCTCAAGCTGACAAAGTAGATTACCCTAAAAACATGCAAGAAACATTGCTAAATCAAGAAAATTTAACGATATTAGAAGATATGGTAGATGATTTGATTGTTGAGGATAATGTTATAAAAGGAATTGTATTAGAAAATAATAAGAAGTATCTCGCAAAAGCAGTAATTCTTACCGCAGGTACCTATATGCAGTCAAAAATTATGCTTAGTAGTGAAATTTGGTCAAGTGGTCCAGATGATGAAAAACCATCACTTGGGTTGTCAGATAACTTAAGAAGATTGGGCTTTAAAACAATGAGATTGAAGACTGGAACCCCTCCAAGAGTCGCTATTGATAGTGTTAATTATGAAAAAACAGAAATACAACCAGGTGATATGGAATACCATGCATTTAGTTTTGATACGACTGATTATAAACCACTTGAAGCCCAAGTACCTTGTTATTTAACTTATACAAATTTAGATACACATGAAATTATTTTAAGTAATCTTAATAAATCATCAATGTATGGTGCGATTGAAAAAATTGAAAGTAAAGGACCACGTTATTGTCCTTCAATTGAAGATAAAATCGTACGTTTTAATGATAAACCACGTCATCAAATCTTTCTAGAACCAGAAAGTTTGCACATTCCAGAAATATATGTTCAAGGATTTTCAACAAGTTTGCCTAAAGAAGTTCAAGATGAAATGATACACACAATTCCAGGGTTAGAAAATTGTAAGATTGTTCGTTATGCTTATGCAATTGAGTATGACGCAATCGATCCAACACAATTATGGCCTACATTAGAATCAAAATTGATCAAAGGGTTTTATTTTGCTGGTCAAGTCAATGGAACAAGTGGGTATGAAGAAGCTGCAGGACAAGGTATTATGGCTGGAATCAATGCCACATTAAAAATTCAAGGGAAAGAACCATTTGTTTTAAAACGAAATGAAGCATATATTGGTGTAATGATTGATGACCTTGTTACTAAAGGAACGCATGAGCCATATCGTTTATTGACTTCTCGTGCTGAGTATCGATTACTTTTGAGACATGATAATGCTGATATACGTTTACGTGAGTATGGATATCAAATGGGTCTAATTGATGAAAACAGATATTTAAAATTCAAACAAAAATTAACACATATTGAAACAGAAAAAAAACGACTAGATAGTTTAAAAATTAATCCAACACAAGTAGTAAATGATTATTTAATTGGTATTAATTCAGCACCTTTAAAAGATGGGATTACACCATTGAATTTATTAAAACGACCAGAGATTAAATATCAACATCTTATGTCGTTGTTAAATGAACGTTCAACCCTTTCGAAAGAAGAAATCCAACAAATAGAAATACAAGTCAAATATGCTGGTTATATTCGCAAGATGTCAGCACAAGTTGAAAAAATGAATAAATTAGAACAAAGAATCATACCACAATTGATTGATTATCATAAAATACCAAACTTAGCTATAGAAGCAAAACAAAAATTAAATAAAATTCGACCGCTTACGATAGGACAAGCACAAAGAATTTCAGGTGTAAATCCAAGTGACATCTCAATTTTAATGGTTTATTTAGAGACCTATAACCGAAGAAGTAAGGAGAACATTGATGAATGAAAAAGAATTTATTCAGGATTTAAAGAAACATAATGTTGAAATCGATGAGAAACAACTTTCTTTATTCAAACAATATTATGAAATATTAGTTGAGTATAATCAAAAAATGAATTTAACCTCAATTACAGATAAGGATGAGGTGTATTTAAAACATTTTTATGATTCATTATCATTATTGTTTTATTGTTCTATAGAAGAAAATTTTAAATTATGTGATGTCGGTGCAGGAGCTGGGTTCCCAAGTATACCATTAAAAATAGTAAGACCTGATTTAAAAATAACAATTGTTGATTCTTTGGGGAAACGAATTCAGTTTTTGAATCATTTAATCAAAAAACTTGATTTAAATGAAGTCAACATGGTTCATAGTCGGGCAGAAGAATTTTCTGTCAACAATAGAGAAAGTTATGATATTGTAACCGGAAGGGCTGTAGCTAGACTTAATATTCTTTCAGAATTATGTGTTCCACTAGTAAGAGAGAATGGTAAATTTATTGCAATGAAGGGGCAGACAGGTCATGAGGAGTTGCAAGAAGCTAAAAATGCAATAAAAACTTTAGGGTGTGAACTAAAAGCAGTTCATGAGTTTTCTCTTCCATTAAATGGAGGTTCACGAAACATCCTAATCTTTACAAAAAAACATAAAACTCCTAATAAATATCCCCGAAACTATAGTCAAATTAAAAACAAACCATTATAATAAATGTAAGGTGGTGTTATTTTGGCTTATTTATATGAAGATAAAGAATTAGTTTATGAAAAACAGATGATGGTATTAAAGAAAAGAATAGTTTTAGTAAATTTAACGATGTTTGTGTCAAATTTTATTGCGACGTTAATTTTATTATTTAATCGGATGCCATTCATAAATTTTTTGAACTTAGTTTTACCTGTGTTTGTACTTAACCTAATTATTTCATATGCGATATTAATTAATAAGGATAGTCATGAGCAATTATATTTAGCAATGTACATATCCATAATTGGTACAATCGTTGTTATGATTAATATATTTATTAATGTACAGAATCCTGCAACGTATATGTTAATTTACTTAGGTATTGCGATTATTGGTGTATTTAAAGACAAAAAGGCAGTAGGTTTAGGTTATTTAATCATTTTTGTTTTTGGTACAATTATTAATTTTAAATATGATGAAGCGATAGTTAATTATAATAACGCAAATTATTTAATTAATAATTTAACACCTTATTTATATGAAAGTATTTTAGTACTTATTTTATTAGTACAAGCAGCTAGAGCTTTTTATAATGAAAAAGAAATTGATGATTTATATGATCAATTAGATATTCAAAAAGAAGTTGAATTAAAGTATCATAAAACAATTTTTGATCTATTAGGTAAAAATCAAGAATTAATCACATATACTGATCAATATGTAAATGATGAAACAAAAGAAAGATTATTTAATTATGTGGATTTAATCAATGAATCATTTTATATTAAAGAAGATTTAAAAGAAAAAATTGAACGATATTTAAATTTACAAAAACATCGAAGCCCTCATAAAATACTAGGTAAAAGCTTAGGAAGTTACCAATTAAAAAAAGAAATAAGTCATTTTGAAGAAATGTCTACCTATAAATTAACTAAATTAATTAGTTTAGTTTTATCTATAACTTATAAAAATTCAAAAAGAAATCAAATAAATGATATAAAAAATTACGATTTATTATTTATGAACCCTGATATGTCTATTGAAACTCAAATTTTAGGTATTATCTTTTTATATGAACATTTAAGAAATGATAAGCCATATATTCATCAATTAAGTCATGATCAGATTCTAGCCTATTTCAAATCTAATGAAGCCAAAGAAATATTTGGTAAGGAAATATTAGAGTTCTTTATTACTAATGAAGAAATAATTAAAAATATTTATGAGAATAAGAAAATTAATGATGAAGAAGATGAATATAATAATAGCATGTAAAAATTTGACATATAGAACATAATTCATTATTTTTCGACAAAAAAATATTCGTATAATAATAATAGTAACTCAAATTCATTTGGGGAGATGAGAACATGAATATATTTTCAAATAATAAAGAGAAAATAGTTCACATTAAATTAACACAAATAATTACTAATGAAAATCAGCCAAGAACAATATTTGATGTAGATAAAATTCAAGAATTAGCTGCTTCAATTAAAATCCACGGTGTTTTACAGCCAATTATTGTAAGAACTATCAATAACCAATATGAAATAATAGCTGGAGAAAGACGATACCGGGCATGTGTTTCGTTAAATTTAGAAACAATACCAGCAATTATAAAAGATTTAAATGAAGAAGATGCAGCATCTGTTGCTTTAATAGAAAATATTCAAAGAGAAGATTTAACTGCGATTGAAGAAGCGAAAGCATATAAAGTTTTAATGGAAGTTAATCAATTAAAACAAGAGAATTTAGCCAATCAATTAGGGAAGTCACAATCTACGATTGCGAATAAAATTAGGTTGTTAAAATTACCAGTTAAGATTCAAAAATGTATTTTAAATAAACAGATAACAGAGCGTCATGCACGGGCTTTATTAATGTTAAAAGAAGAAGATAAACAATATCAAGTGTTGAATAAAATTATTGATAAACAATTAACTGTAAAAGAAACAGAAAATTGTATAAAGAAAATATTAAATATAGAAAATAAACCTAAAGGTAAAATCATAAGTAAAGTATCGAAAGATGCTAGAATAGCGATTAATACAATTAATCACGCTATATTTATGATTAAAGAACAATCAGGAATTGAATTAGAAACTAATCATTTAGAAGATGAAGAATTTTACATTTACCAAATAAAGATTCCAAAAACCAAGTAAATTATCCACAGTTTATAAAAGTTTTCCACAAAAAGTGGATAACTTTTTGTTTTTCTACTATCTTTTTACCATTATCTGTGATAAAATATTAATATAATATTGATAAAAGGAGCATAAAAATGGGTAAAATAATTGCGATTGCTAATCAAAAAGGTGGGGTAGGAAAGACAACAACAAGTATTAATTTGGCAGCAAGTTTAAACCGTCTGGGAGATAAAGTATTAATTATTGATATAGATCCTCAAGGAAATGCCACAACTGGTATTGGAATAAATCGTGGGGAACTAAAAAAAAGTGTATATGATATATTAATTGACCAAATTGATGCAGATGATCTTATTATTAAGACAAGAACAAGCAATTTAGATATTATTCCATCTACTATGGATTTAGCTGGTGCTGAAGTACAATTAGTTGGCATTCAAAGTAGAGAGTATCGCCTAAGTAATGCGATTAGAAAATATAAAGAACAATATGATTATATTATTATTGATTGTCCACCTTCTTTAGGACTTTTAACAATTAATGCACTTACTGCTGCTGATTCTGTTATTATCACTGTTCAATGTGAATATTATGCTTTAGAAGGACTAACACAATTATTAAATACTATTAGAATTACACAAAAATATCTTAATAGTAATTTAGCATTAGAAGGTGTTTTATTAACGATGTTTGATGCAAGAACTAATTTAGGGATTGAAGTAACTAAAGAAGTAAAAACATTTTTCCGTGAAAAAGTGTATTCTACCATTATCCCACGTAATGTGCACTTGGCAGAATCACCATCGCACGGACTTCCAATTATTGATTATGCACCAAATTCTAAAGGGGCTAAAGTCTATTTAAAGTTAGCAGAGGAAGTGAAGAAGTATAATGAGTAGTCGTTTAGGTAAAGGACTAGATGCGTTATTTAAAGATAATTTAAATTTTGATGAAGAAAGACAAGATAATGAACAAATAAATGAAGTTCCATTAAAAGATTTAAAAAGGAATCCTTTTCAACCAAGAAAAATATTCGATGAAGAAAAAATTGAAGAATTAGCGCAATCAATTAAAGAACATGGTGTATTTCAACCAATTATCATCACAAAAATTAAAGATGGTATAGGTTATTATATTGTTGCTGGTGAACGAAGATATAAAGCTTGTTGTAAGTTAGGTTTAAAGACAATACCGGCTATTATTCGTGAAATAAACAGACAAATCATGGCTGAAATTGCACTATTAGAGAATTTACAAAGAGAAGATTTAACAGTTGTTGAAGAAGCTTTAGCATATAAAATGTTAATTGATGAATATTCTTTAACACAACAAGAAGTTGCTGAAAGAATAGGGAAAAGTAGAGCACATATTACAAATGTATTACGTGTATTAAATTTATCTGAAGATATTCAAAATATGCTTAATGAAGGATCTATTGATTTTGGACACGCTAAGGTATTAGCTGGTTTAAATGATGAGAAACAAATATTAGATTTAGCTAATAAAATTAAAGAAGAAAATCTTTCAGTTCGTGCGTTAGAACAATTAATTAAAGAAGATAATAAATCAGAAAATCAAATAAAAAAACCTAAAAAAGTAGAAAGAGATGTCAATTTAATTTATCTTGAAGAGCAATTAATGAATAAATTTGGAACATCAATCAAAATCCTCTCTAAAGAAATGGGAGGAAAACTGGTTATTGATTTTAGCAATTCAGAAGATTTAAATCGAATTCTAAAAGTCATGACTTTAGATGAAATCGCAAATTTAGTTGATTAGTGAGGTGTAAAAATGCAAGATAAATCATTTAATTTAAATGATATTGTCGTCATGAAAAAAGCACATCCCTGTGGTGAAAACAAGTGGCAAATCATCCGCATGGGTGCTGATATTAGAATAAAATGTTTAAAATGTGGTAGAAGTATTTTAATGCCACGTACAGAATTTGAAAGAAAGCTTAAAAAAGTCACTAATATTTCTGAGACAGGTAAGTAACTTGTCTCTTTTGTATGAATGGAGGTTAAATATGATAAAAAAATTCATAAGTTATTACAAGAATCATATGGTATTATTTATTCTTGATATGTTTGCAGCATTATTAATTGCAGGTTTAGATTTATTGTTTCCTGCAGTTACAAGAAAATTAATCGATGATTACATTCCTGATAAAAACATGAGAATGATGTTGACTGTTGCTTCTATTTTACTAGCACTTTATTTGTTTAAGGTTATATTACAAGTAATCGTCAATTATTGGGGTCATATTATGGGGACACGTATTGAATATGATATGCGTAATGATCTTTTTAAAAAAATAGAAACACTAAATTTTTCATATTTTGATGATAATAAAACAGGGATGATTATGAACCGATTAGTTGCTGATATTAGGGATGTTGGGGAAATGGCACATCATGTTCCTGAAGATATTTTTATTTCCATAATAATGCTTATTGGTTCATTAACAATTTTATTTACGTATGATTATCGTTTGTTTTTAGTTGCTTTAACTTATGTTGTTATATTGATAGTCTTTTCTATTATAAGAAGAAAAGCAATGTTAAATGGATTTAGAAAAGTACGTGTTGAACATGCTGAAATTAATTCTCAGATTGAAAGTTCAATTGGTGGAATTAGATTATCACAATCATTTACAAATGAATTGTATGAATATGATAAATTTAATAAAAACAATGCCAAGTATCGTGATAGTTGGAGTGGGGCTTATAAGGCAATGACAATTTTCATAACGGGTAATGATTTTATTATAAACCTTTTCAATTTATCCTTTCTATTAATTGGAGGATATTTATTATATACAGGTAATATATTAGATGGTATTTTAATTGCTTCTATCTTATATATTAATAATACAATTCAACCGATTAGACGTTTAATGAATTCAATTCAACAAATTCAAACTGGACTTGCTGGTATTGAAAGATTTTATGAAATTATGAACATGGAACCTGTTATACAAAATCCCCTTAATCCAGTAATATTAAAAGATCCAAAAGGTGTTATTGAGTTCAAAAATGTTAGTTTTAAGTATACTAATCATGAAAAATATGTGATAAAAAATTTTAATTTATCTATTCAAAAAGGTGAAAGTATCGGTTTAGTAGGAGAAACAGGTGTTGGTAAATCAACCATTTCTCAATTAATCCCAAGATTTTATGATGTGACTGAAGGTGAAATACTAGTAGATGGTATTAATATTAAAAACTATGATTTAAATACTTTAAGAAAAGCGATTGGTCATGTTCAACAAGATGTTTATATTTTTTATGGAACAATAAAAGAAAATATTATGTATGGTAATCCCTCAGCAACAATGGAAGAAGTAATTGAAGCTGCTAAAAAAGCAAGAATTCATGAGTTTATCATTTCTTTAGAAAAGGGTTATGATACAATAACAGGTGAACGTGGTGTTAAATTATCTGGGGGACAAAAACAAAGAATATCAATTGCTCGTGTATTCTTAAAAAATCCTCCAATACTTATACTTGATGAAGCAACATCTTCATTAGATACAATCACTGAAAGAAAAATTCAAGAAGCACTTGAGGAATTATCATTGGAAAGAACTTGTATAATTATTGCTCATCGTTTATCTACCCTAAAAAATGTGAATGAAATCATCGTGTTGGATGATAAAGGTATATCTGAAAGAGGAACACATCAAAAACTAGTTAGTAGGAATGGATACTATGCTGATTTATATAAAGCTATCTCATAAAAGATATTTACAAACGATTTTTGATTTATTAGTTATAATTGTCAACAATAGTCAAAAAAAGTATCATTTAATTTGAATAAAATAGACATTTGAGATTATAATAGTTGTATTAAGAATATTATAGCGAACAGATGAGTTTGCTCCTTGTTAAAAAAAATTTATAATAATTACACTAAATTGTTGATTTTTTTAAAATAATATATATAATTTATATATTGTTAATTATCTTTATATGGTGATTTTATGCATGAAAAAATAAATATCAATTTTAAAATGAATATAATTAATGAAGGTCAAAAACATGAAATTCAGTTTAATGAAATAGGCAAAAGGTATGTTATGAATAAGAAAACCTTCATCAAGTTTAAGGAACCATCAATGGAAAATAATAAATATAATCAATTAATGTTAATATGTGATGAAAAACAGATAGTTATCATTAGAAATGGTTCAGTTAGGATGAAACAACCTTATATTGAAAAAGAACTAACAAAGGGATTCTATAATAATGAATATGTGTCATCTGAAATAACCACTTTTACGAATCAATATGATTTTTCTGATGAAAATATTTATTTAGATTATGATATTTTATTTGATGATCATGTGGTTGGGAATTATCAAATGCAAGTATATATTAAAGGAGTTGAAGAATATGAATAAAATATTAAGTTTACAAGAAGATATAAAAAAACATTTGAAGCAAATTATTATCGATTTAGGTTGTACAAATCAATCTCTAAATATTATTTTAGAAGAGCCTAAAGAAAAAATAAATGGAGATTATTCTACCAACTGTGCAATGCAATTAGCTAAAGATTTTCGTAAATCACCAAAAATAATTGCGAAAGAAATTGTAGAAAAATTTCATAAAGAAAAATATAATGTAGAAAGAATTGAAATTGCTGGACCAGGATTCATTAATTTCTATATGAATAATCATTATTTAACTCAAATTATTAAAGATGTAATAGTACTAGATGAAGCCTATGGAAAAACCAATTATGGAAATCAAACAAAAGTTAATGTTGAATTTGTATCTGCTAATCCAACTGGTGATTTACATATTGGTCACGCTAGAGGTGCAGCTATTGGTGATACTTTATGTAGAGTATTAGAGAAAGCTGGTTATATTGTTGCAAGAGAATATTATATTAATGATGCAGGTAATCAGATTCATAATTTAGCTTTATCAACCATTTGTCGTTATGAACAATTACTAGGGAAAGAATCTACCATGCCAGAAGATGGGTATTATGGTCAAGATATTATTAACATCGCAAAAGAATTAGTGGAAAAATATGGTGACAAATATTTAAATGATTCAAATGAAAGATATCAACTATTTAGAGAATATGCGAAAAAAGTTGAATTAGAGAAAATCAAAAAGGATTTAGAAACATTTAATGTCACATTTAATGTATGGTCTAGTGAACAAGCATTATATGATGAAAAAAAAGTTGAAACAGCGATTACTAAATTAGATGCTAAAGGTTATATTTATGAACACGAAGGTGCTACCTGGTTTAAATCAACTGCTTTTGGTGATGATAAAGACCGTGTATTAAGAAAAACTGATAAAACTTTGACATATTTAACACCTGATATTGCATATCATATTGATAAGTTAGAAAGAGGCTATGATAAGTTAATCGATATTCTAGGTGCTGATCATCATGGATATATTCCAAGATTAAAAGCAAGTATTGAGTGTTTATCTGGCGATTCAGAAAAGCTTGAAGTACTTATTATACAAATGGTTCGCTTAATTAAAAATGGTGAAGAATATAAAATGTCAAAACGATCTGGAAAAGCACTTACGATTCGTGACTTAATTGATGAGGTAGGAGTAGATGCTATTAGATATTTCTTTGCGATGAGAAGTGGTGATTCACAAATGGATTTTGATATTGATTTAGCTACCAAAAAATCGAATGAAAACCCAGTGTATTATGCTCAGTATGCTCACGCTAGAATAGGTAGTATCTTAAAGCAAGCAGATGAAAAGAAAATAAATTATGTTTTATTAGATGATTATAATCATATTAATTCAGAAAAAGCTTTTGATGTACTGAAAAAATTAGCTGAATTTCCAAAATCAATTATTGATTCAGCCATTAAAAGAGCACCTCATAGAATGACGCTTTATATTAATGAGTTAGCCCAAGCTTTTCATAGCTTTTATAATGCTGAAAAAGTTATTAATGAAGAAAATATAGAAAAAACAAAACAACTACTAGCACTTATTAAAGCCACTCAAATTACGCTTCGTAATGCATTAAGTATAATAGGTGTTAGTGCACCGGATAAGATGTAAATTAAAAATAGGAGGACTTATTATGACTCAAAATTTTTCAAACATGTCAATGCTAGAAGTAGCAGAAAATTTAATGCTAAGAAAAAAAACACCACAATCTTTTAAAAAGATAGCTCAAGAAGTAAGTGAATTAATGGGATTAACTGAAGATGAGTTAAGACAACGAGTTACTCGTTTTTATGCAGACTTAACATTAAGTGGTAAATTTGTTAATGTAAGTAGCGATAAATGGGATTTAAAAAACAGACAAAAATATGATGTTTTTGAAAATCAATTTATATTTGATTCTGAAAGTTCAAGTGGTGTTGATAACTTAGGAAATCAGGAAGATGTAGAAGATTTAGATGAAGAAGAAATCGAAGAAGATTTCGAAGAAGATTATGATGGTGATGAAGACTTATAAAAAATGGTTGAATATTACCACTAAATTTGATAATATATATAAGGGCACTCGAAAAATTTACGCTTTCCTTAAAAGGAAAGCATTTTTTTTTGATTTTCGAAAAAATTAATAATATGTATATCAAACCGGAGGTGTTCTATGACTAAATACATATTTGTAACTGGTGGAGTTGTATCGTCGTTAGGAAAAGGTATTTCTGCTGCTTCTTTGGGGCGTCTACTTAAAGATCGTGGGTTAAAGGTATTTATGCAAAAGTTTGATCCATATATAAATGTAGATCCAGGTACTATGAGTCCTTATCAACATGGAGAGGTTTTCGTTACCAAAGATGGTGCTGAAACAGATCTTGACTTAGGACATTACGAGCGATTTATCGATGAAAATTTAACTAAAAATGCCAATATAACTACAGGTAAAATTTATCAATCAGTCATTAACAAAGAAAGACAAGGGGAATATTTGGGAAGGACAGTACAAGTAATTCCTCATATTACAAATGAAATTAAAGATAAACTATTTGCTGTTGCCAAAGAAAGTCAAGCAGATATCGTTATCACCGAGATAGGTGGTACAGTAGGTGATATAGAATCATTACCTTTTTTGGAAGCAGTTAGACAAGTAAGAAGAGATGTAGGTGTACATAATACATGTTTTATTCATAATACATTAGTTCCTTATTTGAAAGCAGCTGGAGAAATAAAGACGAAACCAACGCAACATAGTGTAAAAGAATTACGGTCTTTAGGGATACAACCAGATGTCATTATTTTAAGAACAGAAGTTCCAATAGAGGATGAAGTAAAAGATAAAATAGCCTTATTTTGCGATGTACAAAAAGAAGCTGTTGTTGAGGCTAGAGATGTTCAAATATTATATGAAGTCGTATTAGATTTACATAAACAAGGATTAGATCAGTATGTATGTAAACATCTACAACTAAATGTACCTCATATTGATTTAAGTGAATGGAGAAATTTAGTAAAAACTGTTAAAGGTTTAAAACAAGAAGTTACAATTGCTTTAGTAGGAAAGTATGTCCAATTACATGATGCTTATTTATCAGTTTCTGAGGCTTTAAAGCATGCTGGTTATTTCCATCAATTAATTGTTAATATTAAGTGGATTGATGCTGAGTGTATCAATGATGATAACATCAATGAATACTTAAAAAATGTACAGGGTATTTTAGTACCAGGTGGTTTTGGTGCTCGAGCGATTGAAGGTAAAATGAAGGCAATTAAATATGCAAGAGAAAATAAAATTCCTTACTTAGGATTATGCCTTGGAATGCAACTTGCAACGATTGAATTTGCAAGAAATGTAGCGAATCTTAAAAAAGCGAACTCCACAGAAATGGATGAGAATACGCCATATCCAATTTTTGATTATTTACCAGATCAATATAAGGGAATTGATTTAGGTGGAACACTACGTTTAGGTTTATATGACTGTCAAATTAAAGAAGGAACTAAAGCTTATAAATCCTATAATAAAACATTAATAAAAGAACGTCATCGACATCGTTATGAATTTAACAATCAATATAAAAAATTATTAGAAGAAAAAGGTTTAACTTTTTCAGGTTTTAATCCGCAAACAAATTTAGTAGAAATAATTGAAATAGACAATCACCCATTTTTTGTTGCTTGTCAATTTCATCCAGAATTTACATCTAGACCAAATAGACCGCATCCATTATTTAGAGATTTTGTTGAAGCTTCTAAAAAAAGTTTAAACGACTAAAAAATTTAACAAATTAATGTTAAAACGTAAAAAAAAGTGTTATTATAATAATGAATAAATTAAGGAGGATTTTTTATGCCATTAGTGAATATGAAGATCATGTTAGAAAAAGCAAAAGAAGGAAAGTACGCTGTTGGTCAATTTAATATTAACAATTTAGAATGGACTAAATCTATTTTGACAGCATCACAAGAAAAAAATGCACCAGTAATTTTAGGTGTATCAGAAGGTGCAGCAAGATATATGGGTGGATATAATACAGTTGTTAATATGGTTAAAGGGTTAATGAAAGATTTAGAAATAACTGTTCCTGTAGCGATTCACTTAGATCATGGAACTACATTTGAAAATATTAAAAAAGCAACAGAAGCTGGATTTACTTCAGTTATGTATGATGGTTCTCATCATCCAATAGATGAAAATATTGCTGAAACTAAAAAAGTTGTGGAATATGCACATGCTCGTGGTTTATCAGTAGAAGCTGAAATTGGTACAGTTGGTGGGAATGAAGATGGAATTATCGGTGGTATTAGCTATGCTGATAAAGAAGAATGTATTCGTTTAGTAACTGAAACAAATATTGATTGTTTAGCACCTGCATTAGGATCTGTTCATGGACCTTATGTTGGTGAACCTAAATTAGGATTTACAGAAATGGAAGAAATTAAAGTTGCGACAAATTCACCATTAGTTTTACATGGTGGTACTGGTATTCCTAATGAACAAATAAAAAGAGCAATTGCGTGTGGAACAAGTAAAATTAATGTTAATACCGAAAATCAATTAGCCTTTACAAAAGTTGTACGTGAAGTATTAGCAAAAGATACGAAAGTCTATGACCCACGTAAAGTAATTGGTCCTGGTGCTAAAGAAATTATTGAAGTAGTTAAAGATAAAATTGATGTTTTTGGATGTGCGAATAAAGCTTCCGAATTGTTATAGTAAAGATAGAATAATAAAAAAAATACCTAAGGAATTACTGATTCCTTTGGTATTTTTCTTTTTATAAATAAATAGGAGTAGTCAATGAACTTAATAAATAGTCCTAATGAAAGTACCCAATTCATATTCTACAATATCAAATAATAAATATTAACAATATACTAATATTGGATGAAAATAATTGGAGTGATATTTGTGGAGTGGTTAAGTCAGTTTAATGCACCTACATTAGCCTTATTAGGAACTTTATTTACCTATTTTGTGACGATGTGTGGTGCATCATTAGTTTTCTTTTTTAAAAATGTCAAAAAAGAAGTATTAGATATGATGTTAGGATTTGGTGCTGGTGTGATGATTGCTGCTTCTTTTTGGTCTTTATTAGCACCGGCAATAGATATTGCAGAATTGAATGGAAATATTCCTTGGATTCCACCCTTAATAGGGTTTTTAATAGGTGCAGGTTTTTTACTAATTGTTGATATATTTTTACCACATATTCATGCTGATAATGAAATGAAGCATTCTGAAGGTCTTCCTACAAGTTGGAATCGTAGTATTTTATTGGTATTAGCGATTACCTTACACAATATTCCTGAGGGTCTTGCAATAGGCGTTGCTTTTGGTGCTGCAAAATTAGGATTAGAAGGAGCAACTTTATATGGTGCAATTGCGCTTGCAATAGGAATTGGTTTACAAAATTTTCCAGAAGGCGCAGCTGTTAGTGTTCCATTGCGAAGAGAAGGTCTTTCAAGAAAAAAAAGTTTTTGGTACGGTCAATTATCAGGAATAGTTGAACCAATTGCGGGCATTATAGGAGCAGTACTAGTTATTTCAATGAGAAATTTATTGCCTTATGCATTATCTTTTGCTGCTGGAGCAATGATATATGTGGTTGTAGAAGAATTAATTCCAGAATCTAAATCAAATAAAGAAGCTAAGATAGCAACACTAGGAGCGATTGCTGGATTTGCTATAATGATGACATTAGATGTTGCCTTAGGATAAAAATATTCATAAAACACTTTAAAAATATCTTGTTATCTTATATAATTACATTGGTAATAAAAATTTCGAGGTTTAAATATGAAAACTAAAGAATATATCACAATTGAATATAGAGGAAAAAATTAATGGAGGAAGTGCACCTTAAATAGGTGCATTTTACATTGAGATATAATAAGGAGGATTAAAATGCATTATGATGTCATCGTAGTCGGTGCTGGTCCGGCTGGAATATTTACTTGTTATGAATTAATGTTAAAAAAACCTGAACTTAAAGTTTTATTAATTGATAAGGGACATGATATATATCATAGAAGATGTCCTATATTAGAAAAAAAGATTGATAAATGTCCAATAAATCGTGAAGGAATATCAAGTTGTCATCCAGCTTGTTCAATTACGAATGGTTTTGGTGGTGCAGGTGCATATTCTGATGGTAAGTTTAATATCACGAGTGAATTCGGTGGTTGGATGACAGATTATTTACCTACCAATACAGTAGAATCTTTAATTGAATATGTCGATGCCATAAATTTAAAACATGGAGCAACAAAACACATTACGGATCCTTATACAGATGATGTTAAACAGATTGAAAAAAAAGGTTATGCGGTTGGATTAAAATTATTAAGAGCAAAATTAAGACATTTAGGTACCGAACAAAATTTAGATATTTTAAAGAATATCTATGAGGAAATGAAAAACAAAATTGATTATTTATTCAAAACCGAAGTAACAGACTTAATTGTTGAACATAATAAAATTAAAGGTGTAATTTTAAAAGATGGTCAATCAATTCAGGCCAAATATATTGTTGTTGTACCTGGTCGTGATGGTTCAAGTTGGTTAACAAAGATGATGAATAAATATAAAGTTAATATGACAAATAATCAAGTGGACATCGGGGTTCGAGTTGAAACAAATAACATCATCATGGATGAAATCAATGAACACCTTTATGAAGGGAAATTTATTTTTAGGACAAGTGTAGGGACAACGGTTAGAACATTTTGTTCCAATCCTTCTGGTCATGTTGTTATTGAAAATCATTCAGGTACAATGCTAGCAAATGGACATGCTTATAAAAATCCTAAACTTGGAAGTAATAATACAAATTTTGCATTATTAGTATCACATACTTTTGAAGAGCCATTTGATAAGCCTAATGAATATGCACATGTTGTATCTAAGTTAGCTAACATGTTATCAAGCGGAACTATTATCGTTCAAAAATATGGTGATATTTTAAAAGGGCGAAGAACAACTGAAAAGAGAATTAAAGAGGGTTTTGTAAGTCCAACTTTACTAGAAGCAGCACCTGGTGATTTAGGTCTTGTACTTCCCTACAAAACTATGAAGTCTTTAATTGAAATGACAGAAGCGCTTGATCATTTAACGCCTGGAATCGCTTCTGAACATACGCTTTTTTATGGAGTAGAAGCTAAGTTTTATTCTGCTAGACCAAAAGTAAATACATATTTTGAAACCGAAATAAACGGATTATATGTCGGTGGTGATGGAGCAGGTATAACAAGAGGATTAGCACAAGCTGGTGCTAATGGTGTGTGGATTGCACGTAATATTATTCATAAAGATTTAATATAATCAATCAAGATTAATTGTTGTTTATATAAAAGTTAATAATTAAAAATATAATTGGTGGAGGAAATATCATGGCTAAAACAGTTGTTGTTGTTGGAACTCAGTGGGGAGATGAGGGTAAAGGTAAAATTACTGAATACTTGTCTCATAAAGCGAATATTGTTGTTAGATATCAAGGTGGAAATAATGCTAGCCATACAATAGTATTTAATCAGGAACAATTCAAATTAAAATTAATTCCTTCGGGTATATTTAGTGCTGAAAAAGTTTTCTTAGGTAATGGAATGGTTATTAACCCCAAATCATTAATAGAAGAGATGAATTATTTAAGTGTTCGTAGGATTTCAACAAATTCTATTAGAATATCTAATCGAGCACACGTTATTTTACCATACCATTTGGCACTAGATGAATTACAAGAGGAATTACGAGAAGACCTAAAAGTTGGAACTACTAAAAAGGGAATTGGTCCTGCATATGTTGATAAGTATGCAAGAACTGGTATACGTGTAGGAGAGTTTATTGATCCTGAAATATTTAAAGACAAACTAATGTTTCATATTAAAGAAAAAAATGAAATATTGAAAAAATATAATAAACCAACATTCGATTTTAATGAGATGTTTAAAGAATATAGCAAGTATGCATCAATTTTAAAACCATATGTAACAGATACTTCTTTTGAAATTGATGAGGCACTAGAAAATGATAAAAAGATTTTATTTGAAGGTGCTCAAGGGGTCATGTTAGATATTGACCATGGTACTTATCCTTTTGTAACCTCTTCTAACCCAGTGGCTGGAGCTGTGACGATTGGAGCTGGAATAGGACCTACTCTAATTGATGAGGTTGTTGGTGTTACTAAAGCATATTCTACAAGAGTTGGTGAAGGAGCATTTCCTACAGAATTGAAAGATAAAACAGGTGATTATATCCGAAAAGTCGGAAAAGAATATGGAACAGTTACAGGTCGTCCAAGAAGAATAGGATGGTTTGATGCTGTCATTGTTTCTCACACAAGACGTGTCAGTGGATTAACCGGTCTATCTATTAATTTGTTAGATGTTCTAACCGGACTTGAGAAGATTAAACTTTGTGTTGGTTATGAATTAGAAGGTAAAGAAATAAAATACATCCCTTCAACTATTAAAGAATTTTCAAGATGTAGACCAGTTTATATTGAAATGCCTGGTTGGAATGAAAATATATCACAAATCAAAAACTTTGACGATTTACCAATTAATGCACAGAATTATGTGAAAAAGATTTCAGAAATTACTAAAGTACCAGTAATTATGGTTTCGGTTGGTCCTGATAGAGAACAAACAATTATTCTTAAAAATATATATTAAAATAAAGTTATCCACAGTTGTGGATAACTTTATTTACTTTAAGTGAATTGGATTATTGTCAATAACAATCTGTTTTAAATAATTAAATGCTTCTTCGTATGAATTGGCTGTTAATATTTTTTTCTCCATAGGACAAATATCTGTTTTATCACGTCTTAAGATATGATCAACTAATGTTTCATAATGGACATTAACGTTATTTTTTTGAAGTAAATCTAAAGCTGGTTTAGAGATAATTAAACCATAAACGGTATTTAGTTTACAATATAAGGCTACATTGGCAATTGCAACACCAATAACTTTATCGATTAAGATTGTATTTTCTTTTGGTAGACCATGATAATAGATATATTTTACGAAGGGTTTAACACTATTTTCTTTTGATTCGTATATAACTTTGGTTTCATGAATTAAAACACAAGTTTTATCAGGTTCTAGATATTTAAACATATTAAACACCATGCCTTTGCTTATCAAAGGAAAAAACCATATTAATTCTTTTGATAACAAGCGGAATAATCAAAAATTGGAAAACAGCACCCATTAATCCAATAGAAAAGTTATAAAAAATATTAACAATTTGATAAGGTTTGGCCATATTACCTAAGATAACATTAGCAATAATATAAGTTCCTGTAAAATTAGTTATTCTACCTAAAATCATAGAAATTAATAATGAAACATATATGTTAAGATGTCTTTTATAATATAAAAACCCAAATACTAATCCATAAACAAAGGTTTCAGCTGCGATATATATAAAGGAAAGTTGTGGAGGCATACCAGTCAGTTGATAACTAATAATTGGTGTAAACAATCCTACAATTCCCCCAATAATAGGACCAAAAAATCCACCAGCAAAATATGCAGAGTAATGAATAGGTAATAATATAAGCCCTAAATTACCAGGAATGAAATGAAAAATGATGGGTAACAAAACACCAAATGCGATTAAAAATCCTGAATAAACAATCTTTTTCGTATTCATATTTATTCCTCCATATAAATTTAATTTCATTATACGGTGAATCAAAACGTATGTAAAGACTTTCATTTTTTATAGGAATGAAATTTTTACTTTATCAAAATAAATTTTGCTAAATATAATTTAAAAACATCTGATAAATCAATCAAATCATCTTGCAAAAATCTTAGTAACGCTTTAAAATAGAAGTAAATATTTCTATCGAAATATTGTTTTCATGTTGAGCACAATTTTTTAGATTGTTGCTAAAAATATAGGAGGGATAAAATGTTTAAATCTGATCTAGAGATTGCCAAAGAAGCAAAGATGCTTCCGATTCAAAAGATTGCAGAAAATTTAGGAATTTCTGAAGAAGACATTGAGTTGTATGGGAAGTACAAAGCGAAATTATCGCTTAACTTGTTAGACAAGTTACAAGAGAAAAAAGATGGGAAAGTTATCTTAGTTACCGCAATTAATCCAACGCCAGCAGGTGAAGGAAAATCAACAACAACTGTTGGATTAGGAGAAGCATTTGCTTTAATAAATAAAAAAGCAATTATTGCGTTAAGAGAACCATCTTTAGGACCTGTAATGGGTGTTAAAGGTGGAGCTGCAGGTGGGGGATATGCACAAGTTGTTCCAATGGAAGATTTAAATTTACATTTTACTGGAGATATTCATGCGATTACAGCGGCTAATAATACTTTAGCAGCATTAATTGATAATCATATTTATCAAGGGAACGCTTTAAATATTGATCCAAAAAATATTACTTTTAAACGTTGTGTTGATATTAATGATCGTGCATTACGTCAAGTTATTATTGGTACAGGAAGCCGTGTTAACGGTGTGATGCGTGGAGATGGATTCAATATTTCTAGTGCATCTGAAATAATGGCAGTTTTCTGTCTAGCTAAAGACCTAAGCGACTTGAAAAAACGTTTAGCTCAAATTGTCGTTGGTTATACTTATGATAAGAAGCCAGTTACTGTAGGAGAATTAAAAGTTGAAGGTGCGTTAACATTATTGTTAACAGATGCAATTAAACCGAATTTGGTTCAAACAGTAGAAAATACACCTGTATTAGTTCATGGTGGCCCTTTTGCGAATATTGCTCATGGATGTAATTCAATAATCGCATCGAAATTAGGAATAAAATTAGCTGATTATTTGATTACAGAGGCTGGATTTGGTGCAGATTTAGGGGCTGAAAAGTTCTTAGATATCAAGTGTCGAATAGCTGATATGAAACCAAATGCTGTTGTTATTGTAGCAACAGTACGTGCATTAAAAATGCATGGTGGCGTAAGCAAACAAAACTTAAAAGAAGAAAATGTAGATGCAGTAATTAAAGGTATTGAAAACTTAGAAAAACATATCGATACAATAAAACAATTTAATTTACCTTATGTTGTTGCATTAAATAAATTTATTACTGATACAGATAACGAACTTGAAGCGTTATTAAACTGGGGTAAAGAGAATAATCATCCGATTGAGATGTCAGAAGTTTGGGAATTTGGTGGCAAAGGTGGAGTAGACCTTGCTAAACGAATTATTAAAGAAATTGATAATGTGAAAGAAAATAAATTTGACCAACTATATAAATTAGATGATTCTATTGAGAATAAAATCGAAGCGATTTGTAAAAAAGTATATGGCGCAGATGGTGTTGAGTTTACTGCTGAAGCTAAAAAACAAATTGCTGAGTATGAATCATTTGGTTGGGATAAACTGCCTATCTGTATGGCAAAAACACAAAATTCATTGTCAGATAATGCAAAAGTATTTGGACGTCCACGTGGATTTAAAATTACTGTGAGAGAATTAAGACCTTCTATAGGTGCAGGATTCTTAGTAGCATTAACTGGAACTGTTCTAACGATGCCGGGATTACCAAAAGCGCCAGCAGCACTTGCAATGGATGTTGATGATGAAGGAAATGCTTACGGATTATTCTAATATGACGATTTTGAAATAAAGGGGCGATTAGAGTGTCGAAAAAATTATTTACACCAGGACCTGGCAATATACCACAATTTGTTCGGGTACAATTGTCAAAAGATATCATACACCATAGAATGAGTGATTATCAAAACCTTCTCTATCGCGTGACTGAAAAACTACAACAAGTATTTATGACTAAAAATGATGTACTTATTTTAACATCATCTGGTACAGGGGCTATGGAATCATCTGTTGTAAATCTGTTTTCAAAAGGTGATGAAGTGCTTATTATTAATACTGGTTTTTTTGGAGTTCGTTTTATAGAGATATGTCAGACCTATCAACTTACTGTACATTCTATTGATTATAACTGGGGAGATACTTATAATCTTCAAGATGTAAAAGATATGTTTGATAAATATCCTCATATCAAAGGTGTATTTGTCACTTATCATGAAACATCAACTGGTGTATTAAATGATATTAAAGAATTAGGTCAATATATTCACACTAAAAATGCTTTATTAATCGCAGATTGTATAAGTGGTATGATTATACATCCATTTGAGTTTGACCTGTGGAATGTGGATTGTGCATTAGCATCAAGTCAAAAAGGGTTTTTATTACCACCAGGCCTTGCTTTTGTTGCGTTATCAAAGAAAGCAAAAGAAGTGATGAAACACTCTAATCTACCGAAATTTTATTGGAATTATCAAAAATATTTAGATTATTTTAAAAAGGGTCAAAACCCTTATACACCATCTACTTCATTAATATTAGCCCTAGATATTGTTTTAGATGCAATATTGGAAAAAGGAATTGAATGTATCGCTATTGAAAAAATGACACTAAGAAAATATGTTGAAGAAAAGATGGAAGAAATTGGATTCAAATTGTTTATTGAAGATGAAAAAATAAAAGGTAATGCCTTGGTTCCTGTATTAGCCAATAATAATTATGATATTGAAAAATTAGTTCAATTTTTAGATAATCGATATGATTTTTCAGTTGCTAAGGGACAGGGAAAATTAACAAACCTAATGTTACGGATTGGAATTATTAGTGAATTTACCTTTGAAGATATTGATGATTTGGTAAATAAAATATTAGAGTTTAAGGCTATTGAAGACAATAATATTACTAATAATTAAAAGATGGCATAAATGAAGTCTATTAATAGACTTCATTTATTATTAAAAAATAAATAGGGAGATGTTAAGATTGAGCGCTATAGTTGTTAGTGGAAAAGATTTAGCTAAAAGAATAAGATCAGAATTAAAAGAAAAAGTGTGTCAATTTATTGATGAAACTAACGTTGTTCCGCATTTAGTAGTCGTTTTAGTGGGAGACAACCCAGCTTCATTGTCTTATGTTACAGGAAAACAAAAAGGCTGTGAGCAAACGAATATGAAATCTACTTTAATTAAATTACCAGTAGAGACTAAAGAAGAAGAACTAATTGAATTAGTGGAAAAACTAAATCAAGATACAGACGTTCATGGTATTTTAGTACAATTACCATTACCAAAACATATTAATGAAAGTAAAATAATAAATACAATTAGTATTGAAAAAGATGTTGATGGATTTAGCCCAATCAATGTGGGTAAAATGGTTTTGAAAGAACAATGTTTCTTACCTTGTACACCAGCAGGAATTATTAAATTAATCAAAGAAACTAATATTGACATGTCAGGGAAACATGCTGTAATATTGGGTAGAAGTAATATAGTAGGTAAACCTGTTGCTCATTTATTGCTACGTGAAAATGCGACAGTTACTATTTGTCATTCAAGAACAAAAGATTTAAAATCGCATACTAAAGAAGCAGATATTATAATCGCAGCGATTGGCAAAGCAAAATTTGTTACAGCTGATATGATTAAACCTGGTGCAGTTGTTATAGATGTAGGAGTTAATCGTGTTGACAATAAATTATGTGGTGATGTAGATTTTGAAAATGCATTAGATGTAGCTGGTTATATAACACCAGTCCCTGGTGGAGTTGGTCCTATGACTATTACAATGTTATTAGAAAACACATTAGAGGCATGTAAGCGAATGACTAAATAAAAACATTGGAGGATTAATGTGATAGATAGATATAGCAGAAAAGAAATGAAAGATTTATGGAGTGTTGAAAATAAATTTAAAGCATGGTTAAAAGTTGAAATTTTGTCTTGTGAAGCATGGGCAAAATTAGGTCATATACCATTTGAAGATGTTCAAAAAATTGCAGATAATGCTGCGTTTGATATGAATCGTATTAATGAATTAGAAAAAGAAACAAAGCATGATGTGATTGCATTTACGAGATCAGTCAGTGAAAGTTTAGAAGAAGAAAAAAAATGGGTTCATTATGGATTAACCTCTACAGATGTTGTAGATACAGCAAATGGATATATCTATAAACAAATCAATGAAGTATTAAGAAAAGGTTTATCTAATTTTATTGGAATCTTAAAAGAAAAGGCGCTTCAATATAAACACACTGTTCAAATGGGTAGAACCCATGGAATACATGCAGAAATCACAACTTTTGGAATGAAATTCGCATTGTGGTATGAAGAAATGAACCGCAATCTGCACCGTTTTAATGAAGCTGCAAATGAAATTGAAGTGGGAAAAATATCTGGAGCAGTAGGAACGCATGCTAATATTCCGATTTATATAGAAAAATATGTATGTGAAAATCTTGGTATCCATGCTGCTAAAATATCAACTCAAACACTTCAAAGAGATCGGCACGCTAATTACATATCTACCTTAGCATTAATCGCATCGTCTTTAGAAAAAATGGCAGTTGAAATAAGACACTTACAAAGAACTGAAGTAAAAGAAGTGGAAGAGTATTTCAATAAAAATCAAAAGGGATCTTCAGCGATGCCTCATAAGCGTAATCCAATTTCATCAGAAAACATTTCAGGATGCGCAAGAGTAATTAGAGGGTATATCGTTCCAGCATATGAAGATATTGCCTTATGGCATGAAAGAGATATATCTCATTCATCTGTCGAACGTATTATTATGCCAGATGCAACTATTCTTCTAGATTATATGTTGCATCGATTCTCAAAAGTAATAGATACATTAGTCGTATATGACGAACAAATGATGAAAAATATTTACGCTACACATGGTGTGATATTTTCACAAAGGGTATTATTAAAACTAGTTGATAAAGGGTTATCAAGAGAAGAATCTTATGACCTTGTCCAACCAAAAGCAATGTTAGCTTATCAAAATCAAGTTTCATTTAAGGAAGTATTAAAAAATGATCAAACGATTAAACAATATTTAACTGATTTAGAAATAGAAAATTGCTTTAATGTTTCTTATCATTTAGAAGCAATTGATGAAATCTTTGAGCAATTAGGATTATAGAATTGTCATCTTTTAGTATTTAAGTGAATATACTTAAACAACTAAAAGAAGGTGATAATAATGAATAATCGATTAGAAGAGATAACCTTAGCATTACTAGAGATGATTAAGAAAGATATATCCCTTCAAAATGAATTAGAGAAAACAATAGATTTGGATGAAGGTTATCATCCTAAACTAGAATCACTACATCTAGAAAATGCGGAAGAACTACAGAGAATTATATATGAAATAGGATGGTCAACTGTTGCGAAAGTAGGTCCTGAAGCTGCTTATGCTGCTTGGTTAATTTTACAACATGCAATTAGTAGTCCATCATTACAAAGAGATAACTTACCATTATTAATGGAACTTGCAAATAAAAATGAGATATATCCTAGTGAAGTAGCCGTATTATATGATAGAATTTGTTATTTTGAGTTTCGCCCTCAAAAATATGGGACACAATTTGAATTTGATGAAAATGATGAGTTAAGTCCATGGGAAATTGAAGATATGAATCTTGTAGATTCTTATCGAAAACAAGTGGGTTTGCCACCTTTGGAGGAAACTATTAAAAGAATGAGGGAAATCGTTAAAAAAACAAATGAAAAACCTACTAAATCATATAAAGAAAGAATTAAAGAACGAACTGAATGGGCGAAAAAAGTGGGTTGGATAGAATAATGATAAAAAAATACTTTCTAAATTTTTTTAGAAAGTATTTTTTATTATATATATTTTTAATTGCTACCAATAATCATTAATACTGTAGCTGATTCAAAGCCATAATCTTTAATCCAATCTTTAATTGTCTTACCTTCCTGTTCTAATGATGAGTATAAATCTCCTTCAACTTCTAATCTACCTAAAACTTTATCAATTAAATCATCGAAGTATTTGAATAATTCTTCTGATTTAGAATCTTCAGTTTCATGTTTATAATCGAAAATTTGTAAATCACTTAGGTTTAAAAAGTCAACAATTTGAATAATTTCATCTCTCTTGTAAGTTTCATCATGATAAACCCCACGAGCTGAATCAATTTTTGCTGACCAGTGATGAATTAAAACATGAGACATTTGGGCATTCGTTAGATTATCACAAAACATCTCACTTATTATAAAACGACCATTTGGTTTCAATACCCTCTTCATCTCTTGCAGTATTTTTTTTGCGTCTGGTAAGTGATGAAGTGAGTTAGAAATGCAAACTGTATCAAATGTATTGTCATTAAAATCCATCTTTTCAGCATCCATTTCTATAAATTGAATATTTTCATCTTTAAATTGATTTTTACAAAATTCAATTGCTTGAGGAGTTGTATCAATTCCAGTTATATCTGTGTAATCTTTTAGGGTATTTTTAAGAAAGTTTATAAATTCTCCTCGACCTGTTCCGACATCTAATATTTTACCTCCAGAAAATGTTGATAATATTTTTTTGCAATTTTCCATTTTATCCCTCCTATGCACATATAAGTATATCATTAGAAAAGAAAAATGAAAAGATATATAAAGAATTAAATATTTAACATTTAGTTATAATCTTCTTTTCTCTCACCGATATCATTATATTTATATTGTGTGACTAAATTGTGATAACTAAATATTGTTTTTGTGACTTATAGATAACTCAATTATATTTTATAACTAGTTCCTTATTTTGGTTTATAATAAATATATTATTTGTTATAATAAGAGTATCGATTTTAGATATTTAGTTGATTAAGGTGATGAAAAATGAAGAAATTGCAGTTGTTATTTTTAATGACCATTTTATTATTTATAAGTTGTAATAATGTATATGCTAGTGAAGAAGAACAAGAGATGTTAATGAATCAATATGATTCATCAAAACCTATAATCTTTCGCTACTCAGAAAAACCAGTGTTTTTACCAAAGGAAATAAAGGTAGTAAAACAGCAATTTAGAGGAGTCTATGTTTATACCAATAAAAACTTAGACTTTAAAACAGAAAATTCTATTAAAGCATTTAAAGCTCAATATGAAGAAATATTAAATACTTTAGAAGAATATAATATGAATGCGATCATTTTTCAAATTAGACCAACGAATGATGCGTTTTATCAATCTGAGCTAAATCCTTGGTCAAAATATTTAATGGGGACAGAAGACCAAGACCCAGGGTGGGATCCTTTAAAATGGATGATATCAGTAACTCATGGAAGGGGAATCTCATTTTATGCCGGATTTAATGCGTTTCGAGTATCTAATGCTACTAATTTAGAAAAAGTATTCTTTATTAATTCTTTAAGCGAAAAAAATTATGCCAATAAACATCCTGAGTATGTATTAACTTTAACTAATACTAATGGTCAATATCAATATATATTAAATCCTGGAGAAGAAGATGTAAAACAATTTGTTTTGGATAGTATTATGGAAATTGTTAAAAATTATGATATAGATGCGATAAATTTAGAAAACTTCTTTTATCCAATGAGTGCTCTTGGTAATTTTAATGATTCGAAACAGTTTAACAATAACAATGAAGACAATTTAACGGTTGATAATTGGAGAAGACAGAATATTACAGATTTAATTATAAATGTAAAAGATGAGATTATTTATTATAATAATAAATATAACAAACGTATTCAATTAGGAGTAACACCTTATGGTGTTTGGGATAATTATAATTTAGATAATAAAAATGGTTCTAAAACAACGGGTTATACGAGTTATGGTAACGAATATGCTGATACAAGATTTTGGGTTAAAAAAGAATATGTAGATTATATTGCCCCACAAGTCAAGTGGGAATTTGAAGATCCATCTACTCCATATGCTGATGTAGTACAATGGTGGGCAGAGACAGTAAAAGATACTCAAGTCAACTTATATATTAGTCATTATGTTAATCCGAATTTAAAAAATCAACATCAAATATTAAATCAACTAAGATTTAATCAAAATTATAGTGAAATTAAAGGGAGTTTACTTTATAGTTATCATACAATAAATAATCAAAATAATGATAGAATTACCAAGTTATTAGAAACTATAAAAACAGAATATTGGCATAATATTACAATTCATCCTGTTATTAAATCTGTCGATAATAAACCACCTAAAGCTGTTGACCGATTATTAGTGAAATATATTAAAAATACAGTAAGACTATCTTGGGATAGTGTAAAAGAAGCTAAACTCTATTTAGTCTATCGATTTAGAAATAACGAAGAGATGAATTTATCTGATCCTACATCAATTATTGAAATAGTTAATCAAACATCTGATGATAAAATAGTATTTATTGATAATAATATTAGAAATAATAATATTTATCGATATGTTATAGTTACTATTGATGAAGCATATAATGAAAGTGCACCGGTTATTTTTGATATTGATTTAAATCCAAACAAAATGCTACCGACTGAAATAGTAATATTTTCAATAACAAGTTTAATTACTTTTATTGTCATCAGTTACACAGCTATTAAAACATTAAGAAATAAAAATTAAGAAGCAATTTATAAATTGTTTCTTTTATTTTTTTGTTGTTAATTTTTCAAATAATGTTATAATAACATTTATAATGAACTAGGAAGTAAAATTATGTTATTGAATTCAATTAAAGTAAAATTAATTAAAAAAAATCTCTCTATATACAATTTTTATTTTTTTGCCTATTTCTTTGCTTTAGGTGCATTTTTTCCATGGTTTCCTGTTTATATGAAAGAGGTAGCCGAATTACCTAAAGAAAGAATAGGGATTATTCTATCATTTAGTCCACTTATTTCTATTCTCTTTCAACCAATTTGGGGGATAATAAACGACAAATTTCGTCTTGATAAAAAAATTGTTTTTTTAGGGATTGTTATGATGAATCTATTTATTATACTTATCTTGATAAATAAAGATTTTTATTTCGTTGCGATGTATGCATTATTGTTTGGTTTATTTAGTTGTGGGGTTGGTCCTATCCAAGATAGTTTAACCGTTCTTTATACAAGTAAGTATGGGTTTAAATATGGTGATGTACGAATTTATGGTTCATTAGGTTTTGCACTTGCTACTCTTATCACTGGATATACAGTAAAGGAATATGGGTATACTAGTATTATAATATTATGTACTTTATTTTATATCCTAGCGTTAATGGCTTTTATGAAAGTAAAACAAGTTAGATTACCTTTACTTAAGAAAAATATTAAAAGAAAAAATCATTTACTCTTAGTTTTGAAAGATAAAAGATTCATCGTATTTCTCTTTTTTTCAGCCCTAAGTATAGGTGTTTTAAGTGCTATGAGTAATTATACTACTTTACGAATAACAGCTTTAGGTGGATCAACATCTCAAATAGGTGTTGTTACATCTTTAACGGTTATAATAGAAATTATAACGATGATATATATTACCAAAATTAATAATTCTATCAGTGATTTTAAATTGTTAATTATATCAATTATAATCCAGGTCCCATTTTTACTTGTTTATGTATTTTTCGATCAATTAAATCTGTTATTATATATATTATTAATTAGAGGTATATCATCAGGACTATTTATTCCTGTGATGGTTAATTTTATATCCTCTTTATTACCAAAGGAAAAAATAGCATCAGGTTTAATTTTATATTCTGCGTTATCTATCAATTTAACAGGATATATTACCACAATTTTATCTGGTTATATTATAGTATGGTTTTCTTATAAAGTTCTGTTCGTTATAATATTAATATTGGTACTAACTTCTTTCATATTTGCATTTTTACTTTATGAAATGAAAAAGAGATAATAGAAAAAAAACAATCAAAAAAAACGTTATCATATCTTATAATTATTGTAGAAAACAAAATTTTCTGATATAATCATGAAATTAAAAAATCTATATTTTAGGAGGCCCCCATGGAGAGAATCTCTGATTTGTATGGAAGCAGTCTTTTTAACGATTGCGTAATGCGTGAAAAATTACCTAAAGATGTTTATCGAAATTTACAGAAAACAATTAAACTTGGAACAGCTTTAGAATCTAATGTAGCTAATGTAGTTGCTAACGCAATGAAAGATTGGGCTATAGAAAAAGGTGCGACCCATTTTACACATTGGTTTCAACCAATGACAGGGAAAACAGCTGAGAAACATGAAGCATTGTTTAGTATTATGGAAGACAACCAACTACTTGAGGAATTTTCTGGTAAAAATCTAATAGTAGGTGAGGGAGATGCTTCTTCATTTCCAAGTGGTGGTCTTCGTGCAACTTTTGAAGCAAGGGGTTATACTGTATGGGATTGTACATCACCAGCTTTTCTAAAAGAAAAGGATGGGACGGTTACTTTATGTATTCCAACGGCCTTTTGTTCATATACTGGTGAAGCATTAGATAAAAAAACACCGTTATTACGTTCAATGCAAGCACTTGAAAAAGCAACGAAAAGAATATTAAAACTTTTTAATATCGAACCATTAAGAGTATTTGCTACTGTGGGAGCAGAACAAGAATACTTTTTAATTGACAAGAGATTATATCAACAAAGAAAAGACATAATTTATACAGGTAGAACTTTATTTGGTGCTCCTGCACCAAAAGGGCAAGACTTAAATGATCATTACTACGGATCAATTAAAGAGAATATTTATGCATTTATGAAAGATATTGATCGAGAGTTATGGAAATTAGGTATTCCAGTGAAAACAAAACATAATGAAGTAGCCCCAGGTCAACATGAACTCGCGCCTATATTTTCTACAGTAAATATGTCAACTGATCAAAATCAAATTATATTAGAAGTATTAGAAACAGTAGCAAACAGACATAATCTTGTGTGTTTGTTGCATGAGAAACCATTTGCATTTATAAATGGTTCAGGAAAACATAATAATTGGTCCATTTCAACTAGTGATGGAGTTAATTTATTTGAACCAGGTGATACCCCTCTTGAAAATACAAAATTTTTAATTTTTTTATCAGCTGTTATTAAAGCAGTGGATAAATATTCTGAATTATTAAGATTATCAGCTTCATCTTATACGAATGATTTTCGTCTCGGTGGAAATGAAGCACCACCAGCAATTATTTCTATTTTTGTTGGAGAACAGCTTGAAAAAGTTTTAGAACAACTTGAAAAAGGTGTATATTTTGAGACTAAATCATTAAGTAAAATTAAAACAGGTGTTATCACTTTACCAGTTTTACCAAAAGATGTTACAGATAGAAATCGAACGTCACCATTTGCATTCACAGGAAATAAATTTGAGTTTAGAATGGTGGGAAGTTTACAAACAATCGCTGACCCGAATATTATATTAAATACAATCGTTGCTGATGTATTAAATGAATTTGCTGATGAATTGGAAAATGCTGAAAATTTATCACATGCGATAAAAAATTTAATTTGTAAAACGATAAAAAACCATCGAAGAATTATTTTTAATGGTAATGGTTATTCAGATGAATGGGTTAATGAAGCTAAAAGACGTCAATTACCTATTTTACAGACTGTAGTAGATTCAGCTCCGCATTTTATTTCTGATAAAGCGATTAAATTATTTACTAATAATAAAGTATTGAATGAAAGTGAAATACAATCACGTTATGAAATTCGTTTAGAAGATTATGTCAAACGTGCTAGAATTGAAGCAACATCAATGCTTCATATCGTAAATAAACAAATAATACCTGCTTCAATTAAATATATGAATGACATTGCTTCAAATATCAATCATATAAAATCAATCAATTCAAATATTACTGTTAGAGCACAAGAAGATAGATTAAGAGAACTATCAGAAACATTAAATGAAACTTATGAGGCATTAGAACAATTACAAAAGTCTTTAGATGAAGCGATGAACACAGAAGATTTATTTGATAAAGCTAAAGCATATAAGAATGATGTTCTAAAAGTGATGAGTTCTCTAAGAAAACCATGCGATCAGTTAGAACTATTAGTGGCAAAAGAGTATTGGCCATTTCCGACCTATGGTGATTTACTATATAGAATTTAATATATAAAATTTGACTTTTTAGAATATATTGGTAAAATTAAAATTGCTTATCGTCACAATTAAATAAAATCCACTTGCGGTTCGCTTAAACTCCCGCGTTATCAAAACTATGTGGTTATGATTTTCATACTAATACAATATAAATTTGTATTGGCTTTTTACATTCAAACCACAGTTTTCTGTGGTTTTTTATTTAATTATGTAAATAATATATATGCATAATAAAATTAGAAGGGAAGAAATAAAATGTTATTTCCATTTTTAAACTATTTACCTAATGAAATAATTTGGTTAGTATTTGCCTTAGTTAACTTCATTGGGATCACTATCTTTTATAAATTTTTTGGTAAAACAGGTCTTTTTGTTTGGATAGGTTTTGGTACAGTAATTGCTAATATTCAAGTTTTAGAATATTTAGAATTTTTTGGAATTACTGCTACCCTTGGAAACATCATGTATGGTACACTATTTTTAGCAACGGATTCTTTAAATGAAAAATATGGAAAAGATGAGGCTAAACAAGCAGTATGGTTAGGTTTTCTTACGTTAGTATCCATGGTTATCATTATGCAGGTTGCTATCCAATTTAATCCGCATGTGATAGATGAAGCACAACCACACCTAATATGGATTTTTAATTTAATTCCTCGAATTGCTTTAGGTAGTTTAGTTGCTTATTTAGTTAGTCAATTTTTTGATGTATATTTCTTTCATAGAATTAAAAGAAAATATAGCAGTGATCTCTTATTATGGTTAAGAAATAATGGTAGTACAATAGTAAGTCAGCTGATTGATTCAGTTATTTTTGTTTCAATTGCCTTTTTAGGTGCTTTACCTTTTAGCGAGTGGTTTGAAATATTAATCACAACCTACATTATTAAAGTGATAGTAGCTGCATTAGATACACCTTTTATCTATTGGATTAAAAAAATTAAACCAATAAATGAAAAATAGAAAGGATGAGTATGATGGATTTTTCAAAAGAACTATATGAGGCGAAAAAGGCTGCGATTATCGCTGGTAAAAAAGTAATGGAAATATATCGAACAGATTTTAAAATCGATTATAAAGAAGATGAATCACCGGTTACACAAGCAGACCTTATGGCTAATGAAATCATCATTAGTCATTTAAAACAAGCGTTTCCTACCTATGCTTTTTTGTCAGAAGAAAGTGCTGATGATGTTTCAAGATTGGATAATGATTTATGCTTTATTATTGATCCAATTGATGGAACTAAAGAATTTGTTAATAAAACAGGAGAGTTTACAATTAACATTGCATTAGCTTATAAACAAGAAATTGTTATGGGAGTAATCTATGCACCAGTTTTAGAAGAATTATTTTATGCTGAGATTGGAAAAGGGGCTTTTAAAGTTAAGGAAAGGGAGTGCACACAACTTTTTGTTTCAGATAGAAAAGATCATTTAAGAGTTGCTGAAAGTAGATCTCATAAATCAGAAAAAGTACAACGACTATATGATGAAAACAAAGATATAATTGAAAAATATTATGAAGTTGGTTCTACCTTAAAGGGATGTTTTTTAGCAAGTGCTAAACTTGAGGCTTTTTATAAATTTGGCTTAGGAACGAAAGAATGGGATATTGCTGCTATGGATATTGTTATAACTGAAGCAGGTGGAATTTTTAGGGATTTGAATCATAATAAGTATCAATATAATAAAAAAGATGTCTACAATAAATATGGATATTATGCGATTAATAAAGAAGAAAATCTATTTGAATTTGATTATTTAAAATAAATATTTAGTGAAAACGTTATTAAAATTTGATTAATATTAACTTATCAGTTATAATCTATCTGTAAGTAAAATTGAATAATTGCATTAAAGTCGTATAACGTCGGAAATAAGGTCCGAAAGTCTCTACCTATCAACCGTAAATTGATAGACTACGCTCAGTGCTTTTTATCAAAAATTGATAGGTTATATTAATTTTTTCACCAATCTAATTTTTGGAAATAAGCACCATTAGTAGATAAGAGCTATCTGATATTATTTGGAGAGCTTTTTTGATTTTAATGGGAATTATTAAAAAAAATTAATTTGGAGGAGAAATATGAAATTAATTAATGACTATTTCAGACTACAGGAAAAAGGTACAACAGTTACGAAAGAGTTAATCGCTGGTTTAACAACATTCTTATCAATGGCTTATATTTTAGGAGTAAATCCAGGGATTCTATCGACTCCAGGCACAGAAATGAATTTTAATGGTGTTTTTATAGCCACAGTTGTTGCTGCTGCACTAGGTACATTAATTATGGGAATACTTGCTAACTATCCAGTTGCCTTAGCTCCTGGAATGGGAATGAATGCATTCTTTACTTATACGGTTATATTTACAATGGGTTATAAGTTCGAACAAGCATTGGCGGGAATATTTATTTCTGGTATTATTTTCTTAATACTTGCTTTAACTGGTGTAAGAGAAAAAATCATTAATGCCATTCCAAACAATTTAAAATTAGCCGTTGGAGCTGGAATTGGTTTCTTTATCGCATTTATCGGTTTGAAAAATAGTGGAATTATCACTTATCTTCCTAATGACAACCCAGCTGAAATTATACCAACACTTGGTGATTTAGGAAATCCTGCTATTTTAGTTGCTGTCATTGGATTAATTATTACTATTATTTTATATGTATTAAAAGTTCCTGCAGCAATCTTTTTGGGACTAGTTATCACTACAATCGTTAGTGTTTTATTTGGACAATCTCAATCTGGTGCAGCTCAAGCTATTAACTTTAAGGAAGATCATCTTTTCGGGGCATTCTTTAAAGGTTTTACAGATGGGACTTGGGACTTTAAGTTTTTCATCGTTATTTTTACCTTCTTATTCCTAGATTTCTTTGACACAGCAGGTACTTTAGTTACCGTTGGAAGACGTGCAGGATTAGTTAGCAAAGAAGGGCAATTATTAGGTTCAAAAAAAGCATTAGTTGCTGATGCAACTGCAACAGTTATTGGTGCAGTATCTGGTACATCTTCAACTACTTCATATGTTGAATCATTATCAGGTGTTGAAGCAGGTGGACGTACTGGTTTAACTTCTGTATTTACCGGTCTATTCTTCGTTTTATCAATTGTTTTATTACCTTTAACAGGTTATATTACTGCCGCTGTAACTGCTCCAGCCTTAATTATGGTAGGTATTTTAATGGCCTCTCAACTTAAAGAAATCGATTGGGATGATACAGCCGTAGCTGTTCCTGCGTTCTTAACAATCATTGCAATGCCATTAGCTTATTCTATCTCAACTGGTATCGCACTAGGTTTCATTTTCTATCCAATTACTTTATTAGTAAGTAAACGTCATAAAGAAATAAATGTAATTATGTATATTCTTGCTGTTGTTTTTATATTATATTTCCTAGTTTCATCTAATACAGTAATGGATCCAATTTATGATTTGTTTAAATAAATAATATATAGACCTTGTTATCACTTCGATAATAGGGTCTCTTTTATGATTAATTAAATTCAAAAAAAAGTTAGAATAAAAAATTAAAAGTATTTAAGTAATAGTTAAAATATATAAGATTTACCATTTTTACCATAAAAATTATACTTAAATTCCGTTGACATTTTATTACACCTATGTCATAATGAGTAGAACTTTTAATTCAGTCCAGAGAGGCTGAGAAGGACACGATAACAGTATATTAATTGGAGAACGTGTACCCTCTTAAGCTAATTGGACTTAGGAGGTTTTTTTATGCAAAAAACTTCTAAAAGTCAATAAATAAATAGGAGGAGTTCAAATATGAGAAAATCAGATTTAATTTATGATGTTCATGAAAAACCAGGATATGGAAAATGGATTATATTGAGTCTTCAACATGTCTTAGCAATGTTTGGAGCTACTGTATTAGTACCAATATTAACAGGATTACCAATAAGTGTAACATTAGTATCAGCGGGGATAGGGACATTGATTTACATTCTATTAACAAAAGGTAAATCTCCTGTATTTTTAGGATCTTCATTTGCTTATATTGCACCAATTATGTCCGCATCTGTAATCGGTTTTGGGTTGAGCAACGAAAATGTGCAAAATTATCTAAAGCATAAGGTACAATTAAGTGATTTAGGATTAACTTCTAGTGATTTGAATTTATTCGCTGTTACAGTTGGGTTAGTATCTGTTGGAATTACATACTTGATTGTCGCTTTGATAATTAGATTTGTTGGTACAAATTGGATTAATAAAATATTACCTCCTATCGTTATTGGACCAACCATCATGGTAATTGGTTTAAGCTTAGCTGGTGTTGCAGTAAAAATGTTAAGTGAGAATGGTCAAGGGACATCGGATTGGAGATATATAGTCGTTGGATTGTCTGCATTATTAACAGCGATATTAGTCGCAAATTATACGAAGGGAGTATTACAACTAATTCCGATTATGTCTGGAATTGTTGTAGGATATATTGTTGGAGTGTTGTTTGGAATAGTTGATTTTTCACAAGTATACGATGCTGAATGGATTGAGATACCACAATTTGTGTGGCTAAATAAAACTGCTTATAGTCGATTTGAGATGAGTCAAATTTTAGACATTGTCATCTTAATGGTACCTGTTGCCCTTGTGACAATTTCTGAACATATTGGAGACCATTTAGTTTTGAGTACAATAATTGGTAAAGATTTAACAAAAAATCCTGGTTTAGCTAGGACACTAGCTGGTGATGGATTAGCGACATTAACTGCTGGCTTATTAGGTGGACCTGCCAATACAACTTACGGTGAAAATACAGGGGTTGTAGGAATTACAAAGGTTGCTTCAGTTTGGGTTATTGGAGGCGCAGCTATCGTAGCATTAGTATTAGGATTTGTTGGAAAGTTTACTGCATTAATTAGTACAGTTCCTGCTTGTGTTATGGGAGGAGTTAGTATGATGTTATTTGGAGTAATCGCATCAAGTGGTGTAAGAGTTTTAATAAATAATAGAATAGATTTTAGTAAACAAAGAAATCTGATAATCGCAGCTGTGATTTTAGTTTCTGGTGTTGGTGGATTATCAATTAGTATTGGAAAAGTGACATTTACAGGGATGGCATTATCAGCTATCATTGGTATTATTTTACATCAAATATTACCTGAAAAAGAAGCTGCCTATGGACCTAAAAACCAAGGTTAAAATAATCTAATAGATGAATAATTACCGCTTTTAAAGTAAAACATATAAAAGGATATCACTTAAATAAGGGATATCTTTTTTGTTTATTTATCGGTATAAATTTCTTGCTTTGTGAAAATATTGCTTTAAAATAGGCATACTTTGTGATAAAATGAATTAGAAATATATCAATAATAGAAGGAGGAAGCATTATATGAAGCGAATTGTCGTTCTTGGTGGAGGATATGGTGGAATATTAACAGCTAAGTACATGGAAAAAAAATTAAGAAAATTAGATGTTAAAATTACAATCATTGATAAGAATCCTTACCACACAATGTTGACAGAACTACATGAAGTAGCAGCAGGTCGTGTTCATGAAGATTCCATCAAAATATATTTTAACCAAGTAATCGCAGGACGTAGAATAGATTTTAAATTGGATGAAATAAAAAACATTGATTTTAGTAATCAAAAGTTAATATCTGATAAATCTGAATACCCTTATGATTATTTAGTTATTGGTACAGGATGTAAACCTACATTTTTTGGACATGACGAATTTAAAAAACATGTATTTACTTTATGGTCTCTAGAGGATGCGAATAATCTTCATGAGCATATTTTAAATCAATTTAGAAAAGCTGCGAAAATGGATGATGAAGAGGCTAGAAAACAGTCTTTATCATTTGTGATAACAGGTGCTGGATTTACTGGTGTTGAGATGGCAGGAGAATTAGCTGAATATGTTCCTGAATTATGCCGTGAATATCAGATTAATCCTAATCAAGTTAGTATTAAATTATTAGATATGGCAAAACGTGTTTTACCAACATTCCCTGAAAAGTTATCAATTAACGCAGTAAAAAAATTAGAAAAAATAGGTGTAGAGTGTTTAACTGGACACCCATGTGAAAATGTTACAAGTGAATCAATTTCATTTGGTGAAAAAACGATAAAAACTGAAACTATTATATGGACAACAGGCGTTGAAGGGTCGACTCTTGTAGACAGTATAACTGAAATTAACAAAAAAGGTCGTGGACGCTTAGTATGTAATGAGTTTTTACAAGCAGAAGGAAAAGAAAATGTCTATGTTGTAGGAGATAATATTTTCTATATTCCTGAAGGGGAAGAAAAACCAGTACCTCAAATGGTTGAAAACGCAGAAAATTCTTCAAAATTAGTTGCTCATAATATTGTAAGTGATATTAAAGGAAAAGAGAAGAAAGTTTATAAACCTGCCTTCCATGGTGCGATGGTATGTATTGGAGGAAGAAAAGGGTTAGCTCAGGTTGGAACATCAAAAATGATGTTTAATATCAAAAATAGTTTCATTGCTTTATTTATAAAACATTTTATAAATGTCATCTATTTTATGCAAGTATTAGGTTGGACAAAAGTTTGGTCGTATATAAAACATGAATTTTTTAACACGAAAAATAATCGTTCTATGGTTGGTGGTCTTTTCTCTAAGAAAACACCTAGTTTTTGGACTGTCCCATTAAGACTATGGTTAGGATTTATGTGGTTCTTGCAAGGATTACCAAAAGTAATAAAAAAATTATCAGGTGGATGGGATAGTTATTGTACGTTAAATGAATTTCCTAAAACATTTGAAAATAATGGATTAATCTGTTCTTCGTTAGGAAAAACAGTAAATTTCGTTAATGCAAATCCAATAGCAAATGATTATACAGTTCCATCAACAACTTACCAAGATTTAAATGGTTTTGATAAGATATTAACTTACATCAATGAATTTTTTGCAGGATTCAAACCAAATGTTACAACTGATTATGGGCTTTCATATAATGTTCTTTATGTGTTTGATTATTATGAACAGAACTTTAAATGGATTGGTTGGTTGTTCGAAATTTTAGAATGGCTATATAATATCTTTATGAGTATATCTGATTGGTTTATGGGTACTATTGTTACATGGATGGCTCCATTCTTTGAATTTGGCTTAGCTATCGGAGAATTAGGAATAGGAATATTATTAATCCTTGGTTTATTTACTGTATTAGCTTCAGCTGGTTCGTTAATGTTAACCATCATGGTTATTGTAGGAAGTTTATTCTCTTATAATGGTATCTTCTTATCAGAGTTAATTTGGTATTTAGTAGCAAGTATCGTTTTATTAAACTTCGGTGGAAATGGTCATGTACTATCATTAGATTATTATGTAATGCCAAAAGTACATGGTTTCTTACAGAAAATACCGTTTGTTAAGAAATGGTATATTTATGGAGAAAAAGTTGACTTTTAAACTCCTATACAAAGAATAAATTAAGGAGGAAAAAATGAAAAAAATATATGGTTTATTATTATTAGTTGCCCTTATATTTACATTATCATCATGTGGACCAAATTCTAATTATTATAATTTAGGTTCAAAAGGATTTTATTATTATAAAGATGAACCACTAGTTGTTGATCCCTATGAATTATTTAAGGAAAATACAGATTGGTTAGATATTTCAATGTCTAAAGCTAAAAAACCACAAAACTATTATAATGTAACCGTTGAGTGGCGTAGAAATGGAACGTATGATAACTTTGAAACATTAGAAACTGTAGATAATATGATTCAGTTTGAGAATCCCTATAAAAAAGTAGGGACTAATGTTAGTTATGATTTCAAACTACATTTTATTAATAAAAAAGACGGTAATGAAAAAAATATGATTAACTATTATGGTGTATTTACATTTATTAAATCTCCAGCGAATCCTTCTAAGAAAGTTGTTAATATTAAAATAAATACTACATATACATTATTAAAAAATGTTATTGAGTATAACTTAGAAGACAAACCAATGACACCAAGTGAGTTATCTAATGTTTATGATATTTCTTATACAGTGAAAAAAGATAATGCTAATGTAGCAGTTACTGACGGGAAAGTAACTTTTGATGAAGTAGGAGATTATGAAGTTACTATAGAATTAACTAAAAAAGTAGCGGAAACAGATGCGGTTTCTAGTGCTTCACAATCAGGTGGAGATTCTGAAAAAATGATGTTAACAATAAATTATACAATCACTGTAAGAGAATAAAATCCAGAAATGTATATACAAAAGACCAATTATCATAATGGTAATTGGTCTTTTTAATAAGTTCGTTTCTCTAATTCATCTAAAATATTAACTAAAATATATTTTTTTTCATGATCTAATTTACGAATTGCTTTTTTTGCTTTTTTTATATACCTTTTACTAAAATTTTTACTTTTTTTTATGGAATTACTGTTTATAATATATTGAATACAATGATTATATTCTTCTATTGAAGCATTTTTTTGTAATTTCAATAAATGCTTTTTAATTTTTTTATCCTTTAATGCAAATATCACTGGTAAAGTAATATTTCCATTCATTAGGTCAGCCCCGTTTGGTTTTCCAAGATGCATTCTGTCTTGAGTAAAGTCTAAAATATCATCAATAATTTGAAAAGATATCCCTAAATTAATCCCATATTCGTAAAGAATCTTGAGTGTTTTTTCAGATGCATTTGTTAGTTTTGCTCCTCCTAATAGTGAAGCAGTAATTAATAGAGCTGTTTTATTTCTAGTTTTATTTATATATTCATCAAAGGTTATATCAAAGTTAAATAATAAAGATTGTTGATTTATTTCCGATTCACATAAATCGGTTAAACTAAAACTTTCATAATACATATCTTCAAATTGATAGGAAGAAATATATTCACTACTTAATGCTACCAAATAGTTTCCTAATATAAGCGAGTTATATACACCATTTTCTACATGTAAGGTCTTTTTTCCGCGCCTTATATCAGCTTTATCAATAATATCATCATGGATTAATGAAGCAGTGTGAATTAATTCGAATATAGCAGCTAATGTGTAGACTTCATCTTTTTTTTGTTCTCCAAAGTAACTTCCGAGGACAGTAAATATAGGTCGTATTCGTTTTCCTGATGAAAAGATTAAATTATGTAATTGTTCTTTATAGGATGTTGATAAATCATTGTCTTTTTCTAAAAAGCCATTTATTTTTTGGTCTAATAATTCTTTATCAACATGGCATATTTCAGCTAAATCCATTTAATCACCTACTTTTTAATGAAAGAATAATATTAGTTAGTAGTTGATCGTCGTTGTGTTCATTTAAAATATTTAACATAATTTGTTTTGTATTTATCGCAAATACTTCCAAAATATCATATAATTTATTTTTATATAATAATTCTGCAACGTAACTACTTATATAATCTCCAATTAATATATGGTAAGGTTGATTAAGGGAATCATCTGCAGCGTTTTTATGATACATTAGAGATGCATAAAATAAAGTGTATGAAGCACAGATAAGATTAGTATGAATTGAGTCTAAATTATCATCAATCAACCTTTTTTTTATTTCATAATATTTTGTTTCATCTACAATAAAGTCTATTGGTGTATTATGTATTATGTAGTTTTTGACATATTGAATATATTTATTATGATTCATTGTATACACCTCGATAATGATTACTACTTATTCTTACATATTCTTTTCTAAAAGTCAAATAGTATTCTGTAATAAATAACACAATTGTGAGTTTGTGTATAAAAGAATAAATTACATTGTTTTTTCACAAAATATATTGAGGTTTTCACAAAATTATTGTATAATCAACTTGTGAAATAAATCATATTTTAGAGGAGGAAATATTCGATGAAAAAGTTTTTTATGATTATGATTGCATTAATGGTAGCGATTACAGTTAGTGCATGTAAAAAAGAAGTAGTTAAAGAAGGAAAATTCGATAAAGCTGATGGACAATATTTTGCTGTTTCAGAAACTGCTAATAATGGATATGTTTATTGGACAGTAGTTACTATCAAAGACAAAAAAATCACAGATGTAGAGTGGGATGGTTATAATGTTGATGGTGGTGCTTCAAAATGTCTTGGTGATAGTAAATATCAATGTTCTGTAGATGGAAATTATAAAATGAAAGACATCGCTCAAAGCCCAAAAGGATATTGGTACGAACAAGCTGATAAAGCAACTAAGTGGATCGTAGATAATCAAAAAGTTAAAGCTGATGTAACATTTAAAGAAGGAAAAACAGATGCGATTTCTTCAGTATCTATTACTACAGAAACTTTATTTAATTTAGTTGATACTGCTTTAAATACTGATCCTGTTGCTAAAGGTGACTATGCAAAAGATGGATTCTATTATATTGAAGCAGCAGCATCAGATAATAGAGAATATTCATATGTAGCACAATACGAAGATGGAACTCCTGTATTAGATGACAATCAGGAACCAGTATTATTTGAAGCTACTGCTGGAGAATATCAAGATTATACATTTGGAACATTTATTATTGTAAATGGAAGAATCGTACATGCTGATTTCAATGCTACTTATAAACTTTATGATTTTAAAATGGAAGAAAATAAGTTTGTACTTTCAGATGGTAAAAAAATCGTTTTATGTGATGAAAATGGAGATCCATTAAATACATATTTAACAAAAGATACTGCAGGAATGAATTATGGAATGAGAGCAGCTGGTGGAGAATGGTATGAGCAAGCTGATAAAGTTGAAGCTAAATTAGTTGCTGATCAATCATTAAATATTACTATTGAAAGTGGAGATTGGGGTCCTAGTGGAACTATTGATGGTCTTTCAAGTGTAACTTTCGGACATTCAGTAGTTGATTTTAACACAATCTTAGAAGACTTAAATAGTAAAGCGAAATAAGTAATAATAGAAGTTATCAGGAAACTGATAACTTTTTTTATGTATATTTTTAACACGAAAAATAATTATGAAGTTAATTATTTTTTATCATCAAAAAACCACTCAACTAGAGTGGTTTTAATTATTATAATAATTCAAAATGGTAGATTGAATCAACACCTGATGATTTATAAACTTTCATATTAGAATCAATAAAGACTGCTTCAACACCTTCATAATTTTCGATAAATTTTAATCCTTCTTCAACACCAAGAGTAAATATCGAAGTCGATAGTGCATCAGCTGTAGTGGAACTTTTTGTGAGAATCGTTACACTTGAGATGTTATTTTCAGCAGGATATCCTGTATCTGGGTCTAAGATATGGTGATACATTTTTTGAGTGTTAGGGTCGATTATGTACCGTTCATATACACCTGATGTAACAACGGTTGAATCGGTTAAGAATACCCTTCCTAAAGGCGAACTAATATCTTGTTTAGGATCTCTAATCCCTATTGACCAATTTTCAGTACCATCAGTCCTTTTTTCAAAACGACTACCTAAAACATAGATATTTCCACCTAAGTTAATAATTGCATGTTTTATTCCTTGAGCTTCAAAGTATTCTACTAACTTATCTGCAGCAAATCCTTTAGCAATAGCACCCAAATCAATAATCATACCTTCTTTAGGTAATAATACTGTTTTTTCTTCATCATTCATTTGAACTGATTGGTAGTTAGTAAGTGGTAAAAGAGATTTTATTTGTGTATCAGTTGGTGCTGGATGAGATTCTTCAACACTATGAATATCCCATAAATCTACTAATGGTCCAATCGTAGGATCAAATTTCCCATTTGTTGTATTTGCAAAATCCATTCCTATTTTAATAACTTCATATAAATCATCTGAACATTTAAAAGCTTCACCAGAACCGGCAGATTGATTTAATAAGTATAATTCACTTGGATCTTCATTTTTAAGAGGTTTAGTTCTTTGAAAAGTTCTTTGAATATGTTGGATAATGTCTTCAGCACCTTCCCAAAGATTTGAATCCGTAGAATAAGATTTAGTATCCCATACTTGAATAGTAATTATAGTATCAAAGTACTGATAATAATCGATTCCTGATTGTTGTATTTGTTGTATTTCTTTTTTTTGACACCCTGTTAATATAATTGTAAGAACAAGGATAGAAAGAGTGATTAGTTTGCGCATAACTTCCTCCAGTTTTTTCCTCATGTAATTTTTTCTTCTGTATTAATAGTTCTTCCCCTGAAATCCCTGGTGATGTTACTCTTATAAATACCCCTGTTAGCAAAATTGTAAGAGAAGGTTAAAGAGTGATTATTTATGAATTACATTCTCCAGTTTTTTCCTCATGTAATTTTTTCTTCTGTATTAATAGTTCTTCCCCTGAAATCCCTGGTGATGTTAGGTTGTTAATATTTAAAATAATATCTAAGTCATCTTTTGATAAAATTTGTTTATTAATAACTAAATCTTTGATAGGTTTATTTAATTTAATTGCTTCTTTTGCAATATCAGCTGCTTTTTTATAACCAATATGAGGTGCTAATGCTGTTACGATACCAGCACTCCTTTCAACATATAAAACACATAACTCTTTATTGACAGTAACACCAGAAATTGCTCTTTGATAGAATGTTCTTATCCCTCTTCTTAAGATATCAAGTGATTGGAATAAATTAGCAAATAAAACAGGTTCAAAAACGTTTAATTCTAATTGCCCGGCTTCAGCTGCTTTTGTAATTGTAAGATCATTTCCAATAACTTGGAAAGCGATTTGATTGATTACCTCTGGAATAACTGGATTGACTTTACCAGGCATAATAGAAGAACCTGGCTGCATTTGTGGAAGATTAATTTCATTAAACCCAGTTTTAGGACCTGATGCCATTAATCTTAAATCGTTGGCAGTTTTTGATAATGAGATAGCACATGTTTTTAAAGCAGAGGATAACCATACAAATGAATCTAAATTTCTTGTTGAATCGACTAAATCCTCAGCTTGTTTAAATTCAACGTGTGTAAAATCAGAAATGATTTTTACTACTTTTTGAATATAAGTTGTATTAGCATTAAGTCCTGTACCAACAGCTGTTGCTCCCATATTTAGAATTTTTAAATCACTAATCGAATGTTCAATACGATTAATATCTCTTTCTAGGGCTGAAGCAAATGCATTGAACTCTTGCCCTAAGCGAATTGGTACAGCGTCTTGTAAGTGCGTTCTCCCCATTTTAATAACGCCACCAAATTCATTTGCTTTATCTAAATAAGAACGATGTAATCTTCTCATTTCTAATAATAATTTTTCTGTTAACTTAATTGTAGCAATTTTACCAGCAGTTGGAACAATATCATTTGTAGATTGACTAAAATTAACATGGTCATTAGGATGAACAATATCATAAACCCCTTTTTGACCACCTAAAATTTCTTGTGCTCTATTTGCGATTACTTCGTTAGCGTTCATATTCATTGAAGTTCCTGCGCCGCCTTGTATCATATCAGTAATAAATTGTCTATACAGTTTACCTGATGTAATCTCATCACAAGCTTTAGCAATTGCTTCATAAATATCTTCTGATATCATTCCTGCTTCAAAATTAGCCATAGCAGCAGCTTTTTTCGTAATCGCAATTCCTTTAATCATTTCTTTATGAACTTTTTGTTTTGTTATTCGAAAATTTTCTTTTGCTCGTAAAGTTTGAATGCCATAATAGGCATCAACAGGAACTAATTTTTCCCCTATGGAATCAGTTTCTATCCGATATTTTGATATATCCATTGTTATCTACTCCCATTACTTTATTCTTGCCACATTTGTCTCAATTGCTGCTTTTATAACTGCTTCACTAACAGCTACTGCAACGCGTTTATCGAATGGTGATGGTATGATATAATCTGGTCTTAAATCTTGATCATCGATTAATGAAGCGATAGCAGCAGCAGCAGCGAATTTCATTTTTTCATTAATTATTGTTGCTCTGCAATCTAGTGCGCCTCTAAATAATCCTGGAAAAGCTAATACATTATTTACTTGGTTAGGATAATCACTTCGACCTGTTCCAACGATGAAAGCACCAGCTTCTTTAGCTTCTTCAGGCATAATTTCAGGTGTTGGGTTAGCCATCGCAAAAATAAATGGGTCTTTATTCATAGTTTTAACCATTTCTTTTGTAACTAAACCAGCTAAAGAAACACCCACAAATACATCAGCACCTTCTAAAGCTTCAGCAATACCACCCTGTTTATCACTTTTATTTGTAATTTCTAATAATTCTTTAGTTAAATCGTTATATAAATCAATTTTAGAATGATGAATAATACCTTTACTATTTATAGCAATAATGTCTTTTACATTTATATCATGTAACATTCTAATAATTGAACTTCCTGCAGCACCAGCTCCTGATACGACAACGACTAAATCTTCAATTTTCTTACCTGTTAAACGACAGGAATTTAGAAGTGCAGCGATTGTCACAATGGCTGTCCCATGTTGATCATCATGGAAAACAGGAATATCTAACTCTTTTTTTAATCTTCTTTCAATTTCAACACAACGAGGAGCTGAAATATCTTCTAATAATATGCCTCCAACCCCAGGAGCTATTAATTTACAGGTTTTAATAATATCTTCTGTATCTTGTGTATCTAAACAAATTGGGAAAGCATCAACTCCACCAAATTGTTTGATTAAAATTGCTTTTCCTTCCATAACAGGAAGAGCCGCTTCTGGACCAATATTACCTAACCCTAAAACTGCAGTACCATCTGTAACAATTGGAACTAAGTTACCTTTATTAGTATATCGATAAGCATCATCCCTATTTTTGTGAATAGCTCTACAAGGTTCAGCAACACCAGGTGAATAAGCTAAACTAAGTTCTTGTTGATCAGTAACTGGTACTTTTGAACGAATCTCAATTTTACCTTTGTTTTTTTCATGTAACATTAATGATTGTTCATAAATATTACTCATACTATTCCTCCACTTTATATTTTTTAATATTATCCATCATTAAATCATTTCCATAGATGTCATTAACTACAATCGCTGGAAAATCAATAACTTCTAATTTTCTAATGGCCTCCGCTCCCAAGTCTTCATAGGCAATTATTTTAGCCTTTTTAATGGATTTAGCAATTAAAGCAGCTGTTCCGCCAATCCCACAAAAGTAGACAGCTTTATACTTTTTAATCGCCTCTTTTACCTCTTTATTTCGGTCTCCCTTACCAACCATGCCTTTAAGTCCGTGTTTTAAAAGGAGTGGTGTATAAGGGTCCATACGATAACTAGTTGTAGGTCCAGCAGAACCAATTACCTGATTAGGTTTGGCTGGTGTTGGACCAACATAATAAATAATTTGATTGGTTATATCAAATGGTAATTCTTTATTATCTTTAATTAAGTTAGCTAATCGAAGATGCGCAGCATCTCGTGCAGTATAAATAGTCCCTGTGATAAGAACTCTATCACCTGCATGTAATTTTTCAATGACTTCCTCAGTTAATGGGGTTGAAATTTTCATATTAACCTCCCTTATATTGTGACTTCTTTATGTCTAGCAGCATGACATTGAATATTAATCGCAACTGGTAATGAAGCGATATGGCATGGATGAACATTGACTTTAACTGCAAGTGCTGTTTGTGTTCCACCAAATCCCATAGGGCCAATGCCTAGTTTATTAATTTCATGTAATAATTCGTCTTCTAGTTTTTTAGCTATTTCATCAGGACTTGAATCTTCAATAGGTCTCATGACAGCTTCTTTCGCAATGATAGCGGCTTTTTCAAAAGAACCTCCAATTCCAACACCAACAATAATTGGTGGACAAGGTTTTCCTTTCGTATTAAATACAGTATCAATGACTAATTTTTTAACACCTTCATAACCATCTGATGGGGTTAACATTTTGACTAAACTCATATTTTCGCTCCCACCACCTTTGGGTGCAACTAGTATATTAATTTTATCTCCAGTAACTAGTTTAGTATGAATTACAGCAGGTGTATTATCTTTGGTATTAACTCGGTCAAAAGGGTGCCTTACAACAGATTTACGTAAATAACCATGTTCATAACCATTTTTTACCCCTTCATTAATCGCATCGTAAATGTCATAATCGATGTGAACCTCATTTCCAATTTCTAAAAAGACAATTACAATTCCAGTATCTTGACACATAGGAACATAATCCTCACGTGCTATCAAATCATTTTCGATGATTTGACTCAAAACATCTTGTCCAATTGCTGACTTTTCTTTATCTTTGCTTTTTTGAAGCGCTTTCAAAATTTCGTCTCCGATACTATAACAAGCGTCAATACATAACTTTTCAACATTTTCAACAATTAAATCTCTGTCAATATATCGCATTTTATGCACCACCTCATCTCTTACTACATACTATTATAACGTACAATGCTTAAGAAAAAAATGCTATTTTGTGAATATTTAAAAAAAATAAATTGCAATTAGCATAATATGGAAAGGATTAATGATATGGAAAAAATTATCATTAATGGAGGGGCCAGTTTAGAAGGTATTGTAGAGATAGATGGGTCAAAAAATAGTGTCGTCGCATTAATTCCTGCGTCGATTATGTGTCGAGATAAAGTAAGAATATATAACTATCCGAACATATCTGATGTCAATGTTTTATTAGAGATACTAAAGGATTTGAATATAGAAGTTAGTAAAAATGAAACTTATATTGAAATTGATAGTTCAAATGTTAAAAACACCTCTTTAGTTAGTGAAAAAATGTCATTGTTAAGGGCATCGTATTACTTTATGGGGTCGTTGTTAGCCTTATTTAACGAAGCTAATATATCATTACCAGGAGGATGTTACCTAGGTCCACGACCAATCGATTTACATTTAAAAGGATTTAAGCAGCTGAATTGCCAATATGATATGGATGATGGGATGATTCATTTACATACAGAAAAACTAATCGGAAATAAAATATTTTTAGATATTCCAAGTGTGGGTGCAACAATAAATATAATGTTTGCATCAATTTTTGCACAAGGAGAGACGATAATTGAAAATGCAGCGAAAGAACCAGAAATTGTGGATGTGGCACAATTTCTAAATCAAATGGGAGCTAAAATCGAAGGAGCCGGAACATGTTTAATTAAAATTACAGGTGTAAAAAAATTAAAGGGAGCAACGCATCGCGTCATACCTGATCGGATTGAAGCTGGAACCTATTTATTAATAGGAGCTGGCTGTGGTAAAAACATTGAATTACATCATGTTAATCCACATCATCTACAAGCAGTTATTGCTAAATTAATAGAAAGTAATGTGAATATTATTGTAGAAAAGGATAAAATAATAGTGTCAAAAGCAAAAAAATTATTACCAACTAATATTAGAACAGCGGTTTATCCAGGATTTCCAACAGACCTTCAACAGATAATGACTACTTTAATGACACAAGCTGAAGGGATGAGTATTATCAATGAGGCGATTTATTCTTCCCGTTTCAAAAATTGTGATGATTTAATTAAGATGGGTGCTAATATTAGAATAGAAAATGCATCAGCGATTGTATTAGGTCCAACAGAATTAAAAGGAACAGAAGTTAGCGCAAGTGATTTACGAGGGGGAGCATCACTTGTCTTGGCAGGACTTATCGCAAAACATCAAACAATTATTGACCAAGCGGAACATATTTTCAGGGGTTACGGTAATCTAATAGACAAATTGAAAACATTAAATGCAAAAAAAATATATGTTGAATCATAAATTGTTAAATTTGTTCTTGAAAAAGAAATAAAATATGATATAATTATTTAGTGCAACTTACTCTGGAGAAATATAGTATTCAGGGCGGAAGGAGTGAAACAAATGAAACAAGGTATTCATCCACGATATAATAAAGTAATGGTACATTGTACTACTTGTGGAAATGAATTTGAAGCTGGATCAACTAGAAAAGAATTACGTGTGGACACATGTTCAAAATGTCATCCTTTTTATACAGGAAAACAGAAACACGGTGCTGTAGCTGGTCGAGTTGATAGATTCAATAAAAAATATGGTTTCAACTCAGATAACAAAGAGTAGTATTAATACAAAAAAGACTGTTTTCACAGTCTTTTTCATTTTATAGGAAGATAACAAAATTAAATACAAAATTGAAATAAAAAATTTATTAAATGTATTGAATGGTGTTAAGATAAATAGTAGAATAGGTAATAGTTTGAAAGGAGTGTATAATGATGTATTATACGGGAAAAGATGGTTGGATTGAAGTAATCTGTGGAAGCATGTTTGCTGGTAAAACAGAAGAATTAATCAGAAGAATAAAAAGATTGCAGTATGCGAAAAAAAACATTCTTGTTTTTAAACCGAATATTGATGATCGTTATAGTCTAGATGAAGTGGTTTCACATAGCGGAATGAGTATAAAATCAATCATAATCGATGAACCGATGGATATATTAAAACATATTGATGGAAGAATTGATGCTGTAGCAATCGATGAAATTCAATTTTTAGATGAAAAAGTTGTTACTATAGTCGATTATTTAGCTGATAAGGGAATAAGAGTCATTGTTGCTGGATTAGATCGTGATTTTAGAGCAGAACCATTTGGACCAATGCCAGAGTTATTAACGAAAGCTGAGTTCGTTACAAAATTAACAGCTATTTGTAGTGTGTGTGGAGCACCAGCAACTAGAACACAACGACTCGTAAATAATAGGCCAGCTTCTTTTCATGATCCAATTGTATTAGTGGGAGCGAGTGAATCCTATGAGCCTAGATGTCGTCATTGTCATCAAGTGCCTAACAGACCACAAATATAAAAAAAACTGTTGACATTTTCAAAAAATATTATATAATAAATCTTGGCAACTATGGAGGAATACCCAAGTCCGGCTGAAGGGATCGGTCTTGAAAACCGACAGGGCGTGAAAGCGCCGCAAGGGTTCGAATCCCTTTTCCTCCGCCATTAAATAAAATTCACCTAAAACTGTTGTTTTAGGTTTTTTTATTACTATTGTGATATAATAATAAAGGTGGTAAAAATGGAAGATTTCCCTATGTATTTTATGAAAGAAGCAATAGAAGAAGCAAAAAAAGCATATGCATTAGGTGAAGTTCCTGTTGGAGCTGTGATAGTTAAAGATGATGAAATTATAGCAAGGGCACATAATTTAAGAGAATCGACACAATATGCCACTCACCATGCTGAAATTATTGCAATAAACGAAGCCTGTCGCAAATTAAATACATGGAGACTTAATGACTGTGACTTATATGTTACTTTAGAACCGTGCATGATGTGTGCTGGCGCACTCATTTTATCGCGAATTAATAAGGTATATTTTGGAGCTAGTGATCCAAAATTTGGCTCTGTTGTAAGTGTTACTCGCGTTTTGGATATAAAAAAGTATAATCATCAGGTACTTTATGAAGGTGGAATACTTGGTGAAGCATGTGCAGGTATTTTAAAAGAATTTTTCAAATCCTTACGCCTTGCAAAAAAAGATTGATAAATAATAGATAATCATGTATAATATGTAATGTAATTAAACTCTCTTTAAGAACCCTCATCCAATGGGTAAGCATGAACCAGGTCAGGTCTTAGCGGAAGCAGCCTTAAGTGTTTTTATTCATGTGGGTGAGGGGCCTTAAGGAGAGTTTTTTATTTTTTGTTAAATTATTGTAAATTAATTTGCTTTCTCATAAATATAAAGTAAAATGAAATTAGATATAATAGGTGATATTAATAAATAATGATAATGGAGTGTTAATATGGCTGAAATACTTGTAATTGAAGATGAATTGTCAATCCAAAAATTATTATCTTATGATTTAACTCAAGCTGGTTTTGAAGTGGATACCGCTTTAGATGGTGTATCAGGCTTGAAAAAAGCTATCCAAAATGATTATGACTTAATTTTATTAGATTTAATGTTACCAGGCTTAGATGGAATTGAAATTTGTAAAAGGATAAGAGAAAAAAATAATGAAGTCTATATAATAATGTTAACCGCTCGTGATGATGAATATAATAAAATTACAGGTCTTGATTCTGGTGCAGATGACTATATGACAAAACCTTTTTCACCACGAGAAGTTTTAGCACGTATAAAAGCAGGGCTAAGAAGACAGAAAAAATCAGATAAACAAACTAATTGTATTCGTCTTAATGATATGATGTTAGACTTAAATCGACATGAATTGTATATTAATAATCAGCTAGTTCGGTTAACACATAAAGAATATGAATTACTTTTATTTTTGCTTAAAAATAAAGGGATTGCTTTATCTAGAGATGTTTTATTAGAAACTTTATGGGGATTTGAATATGATGGCGATACAAGAATTGTTGATGTACATATATTTAAATTAAGAGAAAAATTAGTAGGGAGTAAAGTTATCATTATTACTAAACGTGGTTTAGGATACATGTTAGAGGAAGAAAGTAATGAAAGTGTTTAAACTAACTATATTTATTATATCTATTTTAATCTTAATCTCTTATTTGATAGGTGGATTAAACCTATTTTATACAGTTTTCTTTCTCGTCATGGTTTTAATTAATTATATTTTTGTTTTTAATTATTATATAAAAATGAAACAAGAATACAAAAAAATGAATCAAACACTTGAAAATATTATTAATGAAAGTTTAGATGCAAGAATGGTTTCTAAGTATGTATCATACCGTGAGTTAAATGCAAATTTGAATCGATTGGCTAAAAAAATTGAAAAGATGAGATTTAAAAAAGCAGAAGATGAGTTAACGATAAAAATATTAACTAATAATATCACAAGCCCTATTATCTATATTGATCGTGATGGACGTATTAGGTATGTGAATAATCAATTTTTAAATTGTTTTGATGTCAATGTTGAAATAAATGATATATATGAAAAAATGAGAATAAAAAAGTTATATCAATTTATTGATGATGCATTTATATATGAGACGAAAGAAATGAATACCATTTTAATTCGTGAAAAATATTATCATGCAAACGCGATTCCTATTAATAATCATACGAATAACCATTTTTCATTTGTAGGTATATTATTTATATTTCATGATATTACAGAGTTAAAAAGATATGAAAGACTCCAACGAGAATTTTTAGCTGACGCTTCTCACGAATTAAAGACACCGTTATCAGCAATTAAAGGTGCATCAGAAATTTTATTAAATGGAGAGAAGCATTCACTCGATACAACAAAAGAATTTTTAACGATTATTAAAAATGAAAATGATCGAATGGAGAGAATTGTAAGAGATATTCTACTAATTTCTCGAATAGAAAATGAGAGGGTATTAATACATACTGAGAAAATAGACTTAAATAAATTAATTAATGAAGTAATTGATCTCTTACGATTCAAGTTAAATAGAAAAAAACAGGAACTACAATTAGATCTTAATAATCATTTGAATGTATATGGTGATTATGAACGATTAAAGCATGCTTTTTTAAATTTATTATCAAATGCAAGTAGTTATACTGATGAACATAAATCAATTTTTATTAAGACATATCAAGATAGTAAACATGTGATTGTGTCGATAAAAGATCAAGGGATTGGGATTGCTGAAGATGCGCTACCACATATTTTTGAAAGATTTTATCGTGTTGATAAAGCAAGAAGTAGAGAAACAGGTGGTACAGGTTTAGGATTAGCAATTGTGAAATCAACTTTAGATATCCATAAAGCAAAAATAGAAGTTAAAAGTAAATTAAATGAAGGATCAGAATTTATTATATACTTTAATAAATAGAACCATTTAAAGGGCTGTCATGAAATCGATGATTTTAATTAAATTTGGTTTCTGCAGCCCTTAATTTATATGTTCAAAAATTATAAACATACAATTAACAAGTATTTAGTTAAATATTAATTGTTGGTTAAATTAGCAATATTTTTTTCTGCTTATTTAACCTATGAATTTTTCGACATATGTTTAAGGTGTTTGTTTTGATATGATTAATATATTGGTAAGAAGAATTCTATTATAAAAAAGAGGTATACTAATTATGAAAAAAATAATACAATTAGTTACACCTATTTTAATATTTCCATTTTCGTTTTTTATCTACCTTATTATAAGTCCATTTCTAGCAAGTTGGTTAGGATGTGGATGTAGATCAGTAGATGGAGAATACATCAAGGGATTTGGTGTTAATGATGTCAGACTCCCTTATTTTATACTGACTGGATTAATTACGTTAATATTTGTTATTAGAAATACTAAATTACTAAATAAATTATATAAATATTTTTATGTGGCAATATATATTATCATTATCTATTTATTAATCATCATTATACATGATTCACAAATGTTCCTTTTTAAATAATAGTAAAATAATTAGCAACACTAATTGTTAAATACATTCATTCATGTTAGTTAAATGAGTATAATAAAATAAAGCAAGAGTTTCCTTTGTGGAAAACTCTTGCTTTTTTTAAAAGTTAAGCTTATTAAAAATCACTTTTTAATATCAGTTTTTTTGTTTTCAATAGATTGTATGTTAATTTTCATTGGTTCACTTTGAGGTATTGTTGTTAAATCAACTTGTTTTTCATCAATGATAACATAATATTCATCGTTAATGGCATACTCAGCAATATTACAACAATGATCACCTATGCGTTCTAAGTTTGATAAGACTTCAATAAAATTAAATCCAGCTTCAGAGGTACAGACACATTCATTTACACGCATTGTATGACGTTTACGAGCCTTTTTTTCTAGTCGATCTACATTATCTTCAATTTCAATTACTTTACTAGCAAGGATCTTATCGTTTTTATCAATCACTTCTAAATCACTCTTTAACATTGAGATAACAGTATTAAACATCAAATCTAAATCAGCTCTTGCATCGTCAGTTAAATAACCTTTATTATCATGCATGTATTCGCTTATTTCTAAAATGTTTTCACAGTGATCACCAATACGTTCTAAATCACGAATTGTATCGAGATATTTTGATAGAGTTGTCGAATGTGCTTCATCAATATTTGGTGCAATCTTAACCAAATATTCATGGATTTTATGATCTAATGTATTTATTATTGCTTCATGTTGTTTTGCTTCTTCTAATGTTTTTGAATTTGGATGTTTTGAATAAGCAAGTGTTAAGTCTAACATTTTTTGAACAATTTTACCCATGTGTAAAATCACATTTTTAGTACTTTCTAATGCAAGTATTGGTGATTCTAAGATAATTCTTTCATTAAAGACATCAATATTGAAAGACTCATCTAGTTCATTATTACTTGGAATCATCTTTTTAATAAATGTAATTATATAATTAACAAACCAAATAAGTAATAAAGTGTTACAAACGTTAAATATAAGATGGGCATAAGCAATTGTTAACCTTGGTGAAGCATTTGTGAAGTCTTTTAGAAAAACGACTACACTATTAAAAGGGGTTAATATGATCATAAATAATATTGCACCAAAGAAATTAAATAATACATGGAAAGAAGCAGCTCTTTTTGCAGCGATTGAACCACCAAGTGCTGCGATGACAGCGGTAATAGTAGTTCCAATATTATTTCCTAATAATATTGGTAAAGCGCCTTTAATGTTAATTGCTCCAGAATCATATAGACTTTGAACAATACCAGTTGTAGCTGAAGAGGATTGTACAACAGCAGTGACAATAGCACCAGTAATAAGCCCAAGGAATGGGTTATCAGTAAACTTTAACATAAATTGACTAAAAGCATCAGTTGTTGCCAAAGTTTTTAATCCTTTACTCATTAAGTCCATACCATAGAACAACAATCCAAAGCCTAAAATAACTTGACCAATATGATTTGTTCTTTTGTTTTTAAAGAAGAATATTAATATGGCACCGACTCCAATAAATAATAATGAGAATTCAGAAATTTTGGGAAAACTAAATAAAAATGCGGTAACAGTAGTACCGATATTTGATCCCATAATGATTCCAACTGCTTGAGGCATGGTCATAAGACCTGCTCTTATTAAACTAATTGCTAAAGCGGTCGTGCCAGAAGAAGATTGAATAATGGCGGTTACCAGGATACCAAGTAAAATACCCATTAAAACATTATTGGTTAGTTTTTCAATAATGTTTTTCATTTTGTCTCCAGCGATTGTTTTTAGAGATTCTCCCATAAGATTAATACCATAAAGGAAGATTCCTAAACCACCGATTAAACCAAAAAGAATATCTAAAAAATCATTTTTGCTTATAAAATCTAAAATATTTTGAAACATTTTATTACCTCCATTTAATCCAAACTAATCTTATCATTAAATTAACCAATGTAAAAGGTATATTAATATTATTAACAAAATCTTAACAAAGTAAAAATATTTTTACTTAAATGAAACAAAAAATAAATTGTTTATAAATTTCAATTTTGTATACTAATTGTGTCAAGAGCAATAATAAAAATGAATAAAAAGTGGAGGAATTTCGATGAAAAAATTTATGATTTTAATTGTTATTTCTATTATCGGGTTAACAGTAACAGCTTGTGGTCAAAAGGCAAATCACATAACTTTTGATAATTCTAAAATGATTGACGTTGTTTCTCGTGAAGCAGGGTCAGGTACCCGAGGAGCTTTTGAAGAATTAGTTGATTTCAATATTGACAAAGATAAAGATGGAAACATTGAATTTCCAATGGTTAGTTCAGCACAAATCAAAGATGGAAATGGAAATGTTGCAACTTATGTGTTAGATAATAAATATTCAATAGGTTATGTTTCGTTTGTGACTTTATCAGAAAATCCTAATTTAAAAGGAATAAGAATAGGAGATGTAGAACCTACAGTTGCAAATGTTTTAAATCAAACTTATCAATTAGCGCGTCCTTTTAACATGGTATATCATTCTGAAAACTTAACTTCAGCAGAAACTGGGTTCATAACATTCTTAGCTTCAAAAGAAGGGTTAACTCAATTAGAACAAGCGGGAGCAATTGTAGATAAATCAAATGCTTCTAGTTTTAATAAAGATTCATGTTCAGCTGGTACATTGGTTTTAGGTGGTTCTACTTCAGTTGAAGATGCAGTAAAAAAAGCTGCAGGAGAATATAAAGCAATATGTACAACTGTCAATCAAGCAATAACTTGGTCATATGATGCAACAGGATCATCAACTGGAATTAGTAATGGTAACTCTGGGGCTTATCATATTGGATACGCATCACGTGAACTTAAAGCATCAGAAATGGAATTAGGTATGACAGAAAAAGCGGTTGCTATGGATGGAATTGCAATTGTAGTTAATAAAGAAAATCCATTAGATGATTTATCCATGACTGATATACAATCGATATATACACAATCTAAAAAATGGGAAGATTTTATTAAGTAAAAGAAAAATTGATTTTAATTGGGAAGAGACCTTTTCATGGTCTCTTCTACGTATTTTAGATAAACAGCGAGGTGAGTATATTGATAGCATTGTTAAAGAAAAAGAAAAATGAAGAAGACTTTTCGATAAATAAATTTCAAGTTTTTTTAGATAAGGCATTTCATACTTTATTTTTTATGGCAGCAATTTTAGCAGTTATTAGTGTGATTGTCATTATATACTATATATTCAGTGAAGGGATAAAACCATTTTTGCCGAATAATCAGTTTATTAAAGAATATGTGGATAAATTAAAAAATGACCCGCAGGGTCAAGAAGCCTTATTAAATCTAAGTCGTTATTTTGATTTAGAAACTTATAGATATCATTTTTGGAATTTTATTACAGGTACCACTTGGCATCCGAGTCAAAATGTTTTTGGTGTTGGTTTTATGATTATATCATCTATACTATCAACAATTGGAGCATTGCTATTTGGTGTTCCTGTTGCCATTTTAACGGCTGTATTTATTTCAGAAGTTGCACCAAAGAAATTAGCTAGTATTGTTAGACCAGCAGTTGAATTACTAGCTGCGATACCATCTGTTTTATATGGGGTATTTGGGGCAGCGGTTATTGTTCCAATGATATCAAGATTTAAATTAAATATTTTAGGTTCATCGAGTGCTTCTGGAACATCATTATTAGCTGTTGTTATCGTATTATCTATCATGATTTTGCCAACTGTTATTACTATTTGTGAGACAGCCATTCGTGCTGTTCCTAAAGATTATAAGGAGGGATCCCTTGCTTTAGGTGCATCTAAAATTCAAACGATATTTAAAGTTGTTTTACCTGCAGCACGCTCAGGAATATTAGCAGCTGTTGTATTAGGAATCGGAAGAGCAATTGGTGAGACTATGGCAGTAATCTTAGTTGCAGGAAATCCTGAACAAGGAATTCCTACAAGTCTATTGGACCCAGTACGTTTATTAACAACTAACATTGCCTTAGAACAAGGTTATGCTGCTGAATTACATGCTCAAATGTTATTTTCGACAGCGATTGTACTATTCTTTTTTATTATGTTGGTAAATATGACCTTGTTGATTATTAAAAGAAAGTTAGGTGATAGGTAATGTTTCAGTTATTTAATAAATTAAAATCTAATACAGGGAACCGTAAAGATAGTATCTTTTACTTAATAATTTATTTAGCTGCAGTTATTTGCTTGTTTGTTTTATTGTGGATTATTGGCTTCATTTTTGTAAATGGCATGGGAAAAATAAATTTTTCTTTTTTAAAAAATGATTATGAAAAATCGACAAATTATGTCACTTATCATGCAAAGCAGTTTTCAAATAATGATGGACTATTCTCTAATAATTTCGGCTTTACAATAGAAGATTATAAAAATAGTAAAAATAAATCCTATTACAAAATCACTTATATTGATGAAGATTCACCATTAATGAAGGGGAAATTAGGAACTGGTGATAAATTAGTGGTGAATAGTGGTTATTTAATTGAAAATTTAAATGTTAATGGTGAAACATATTATCCGGATGAAAAAACAGCAGGTGAAATGATAGATTTAATTGATCAGAGTGATACGATTGAATTGAAAATAATTAACCCAGGTGGTGGTATATTCCCTCTGATTATATCTACATTAATGATGATTATATTAACATTAGCTATCGCAACCCCCCTTGGGATACTAGCAGCGATTTATTTAGTTGAGTATGCAAAACCAGGGAAAATAGTTAATTTAATTCGTTTTTCGATAGAAACATTAACAGGAATACCATCAATTATCTATGGTATTTTTGGAATGTTACTTTTTGTACGTGGAATGACTTTTGGAAATTTTAATCTCCTTGGAATACATATACCCAATATGAAAATATTTGGGTATCAAACATCTCAACTATCGGGAGCATTAACCTTGTCCATTTTATTATTACCTTTTGTGATAAGAACGACGGAAGAAGCATTAAAAACAGTACCTACTTTTTATAAAGAAGCTTCGTATGGTTTAGGTGCTAATCGATTCCAAACATTATGGAAAGTAATTCTTCCTTCCTCAATTCCAGGTATTTTAGTGGGTGTAATATTATCTGTTGGTCGTATTGTAGGAGAATCAGCTGCGTTATTATTTACATTGGGGACATTTGCTAAATTACCTATTAATCCTGTAACAGGAAATTTATCTGTTTTTCAAACAGGAACTACTTTAACAGTAAGAGCTTATGTGGAAACTAAAGAATTTGGAAATATAGAAATGGCCTGTGCCATAGGAATTGTAATATTAGTAATTGTTTTTATTTTAAATATTATATCTCGATTAATTTCAAGTAAATTAAGTAAAGCAACTTATTAAAGAGGAGTGTAACAAGTGAGTAATATTAAATTTAATGTAAAAAATTTAAATTTATTCTATGGTAATTTTCAAGCATTAAAAAATATAACGATCGATATTTCTAAAAAAGAAGTAACTGCTTTAATTGGACCCTCAGGTTGTGGAAAATCAACTTTTTTAAGGACATTAAATAGAATGAACGATTTAATTGAAAATGTAAAAATAGATGGTACAATATTATTAGACAAACAGGATATTTATAAAAATTATGATGTCATTAAATTACGTACTAAAGTTGGGATGGTATTTCAAAGACCAAATCCATTTCCAATAAGCATTTATGATAATGTTGCTTATGGGCCAAGATGTCAAGGAATAAAAGACAAAAAGAGATTGAATGAAATTGTGGAAAAGTCCTTGAAAGGAGCAGCATTATGGGAGGAAGTAAAGGACCGATTAAAAAAATCAGCTTTAAGTTTATCCGGTGGACAACAACAGCGTCTATGTATTGCAAGAGCCATCGCGATGGAACCAGATGTTATTTTAATGGATGAACCAACAAGTGCTTTAGACCCAATTGCAACAGCCAAGATAGAAGAATTAATGGCTGATTTGAAGAAAAATTATACGATTGTTATCGTAACCCATTCTATGCAACAAGCTGCAAGAATATCTGATAATACAGCGTTTTTCTTATTAGGTGAACTAATAGAGTTTGATAAAACTGAAAAGATATTTTCATTACCAGATGATAAACAGACAGAAGATTATATCACTGGTAGGTTTGGATAAAAAAATGGAGGTTTTTTATGACGAATAATAAAAGTATTTTAGATGATAGTATTGAAGTATTAAGATTAGATATTAAGAATCTAGTGAGTATGATTATTGATCAGTATAAAAAAGTCATTCATTCAATCAAAACAATTAATAGTGATTTAGCGCTTGAAGTCATTAAAAATGATGGAGAGATAAATTCGATGGCTGAAGATATTGATCTTGAAACAATTATCGTTATCGCTAGATATCAACCAGTTGCTTCTGATTTAAGAAGAGTGATGACGATTAATAAACTTGCTTATGAATTAGAAAGAATTGCTGATTATGCGAAAAATATCGCAGAATATGTTATTACTGGTAAAGAAATGAATGTAGGTAATGCTAGTGAAATTATTTCTAATTTTGATGAAATGTTTAATATAATATTTAAAATGCTAGAGATAAATTTGCAAGCCTTTTTGGAAGAAGATAAAAATTTAGCACGTGAAGCATTATTGATGGATAATGATATTGATATACTTTATAAAGATAATTTTAATGAATTATTATCTCGCTTTAAACTTTCGAATAACGAATTAGAACAACTTATGATTTCTCGTGCATTAGTTTTAAACAAGCAAATAGAACGTTCTGGTGATCATTTAACAAATATTTCCGAACAAATATTGTATTTAATTAAAGGAAAAAAATTTAATGTTGAATAACCATCTATTATTCCTTTAAATAATATGTTATTATTTATAGAAATAATAAAAATTATTTATTTGAGGTGAGATGATGGAAGAATCTAAAAATCAATGTAGTACGGGGTGCCGTGGACATTGTTCAAGTTGTCATGAAGTTGAACATGGTTGCCCAGTTTGTGGAAATCAAGGATTAGAAGTTCCGTTTGAGACGGTAGAAAACTTGACAACTACATTTATAAAAGAACAATTAAAACACTATCAAGATGAAAAATTTTATTTATGTTTAAATAAAACTTGTCATGTTGCTTATTTTACACCTGATAAGGCAATAATATTATTAAGTCAGTTAAATGTACCTATCTGGTTTAAACGTCAGAAAAATGAATATTATGTTTGTTATTGTCGGAGAATAACTTTAGATGATATAATAGATGCAGTAAAAATGTTAAACAAAGAAGAAGTTACTATTTCTGATGTAATTAAATTCTACAATAAAGAAGAGGTTATTACGGATTGTTTACATAATAATCCGACAGGGTTATCTTGTGATAAGTTATTTGAGAATGCGATAAAATATGCGCAAAAACATAAATAAAGTTATGGAAGTGAATTTATGTCATTTTTACCTATTAATCGTCAAGAAATGATTGAAAAAGGGTATGAAGAAGTTGATTTTGTACTCGTTTCGGGGGATGCGTACGTGGACCATCCCTCTTTTGGTGTTGCTATTATTTCGCGAGTGTTAGAAGCTTATGGATACAGAGTTGCCATTTTACCACAACCTGATTGGAAAAATCCTGAGGAATTTAAACAATTTGGGCGTCCTAGACTGGCTTTTTTAGTAACAGGTGGTAATATTGATTCCATGGTAAATCATTATACGGTTGCTAAGAAAAGACGGAAAAAAGATTATTATACCCCTAATGGAGAAATGGGAAAAAGACCTGATCGGGCAACAATTATTTATTCACAAATGATTAGACGTCTATTTTCAGATGTTCCAATTATTTTAGGTGGCGTTGAAGCATCTTTGCGTCGTTTAGCTCATTATGATTATTGGGATGATAAAGTAAGACGTTCTATTCTTTTAGATTCTCATGCAGATTTATTAATATATGGAATGGCTGATAATTCAATTATTGAAGTTGCTGATGCATTAGATGGTGGTCTAGATATAAAGGATATAATTTATATTACTGGTACTGTTTGGAAAACGAAGGATTTAAGTCGTATCTATCATCCGAATTTTTTACCAAGTTATGATGATATCATCAGTGATAAAAAGAAATATGCTGAAAGTTTTAAGACCCAACATGAAAATATTGATGCAATTGTTTCTAAGGTTCTTGTTGAACCTTACCGAGATTGGTATGTAATACAAAATAAACCAGCATTTCCATTAAAGCAAGAAGAAATGGATTTTGTGTATTCATTACCTTATGAAAGAAATTATCATCCTATTTATAATAAAACAGGTCCAATTCCTGCGATTGAAGAAGTTAAGTTTAGTATTATTTCAAATAGAGGGTGCTTTGGGTCTTGTGCTTTTTGTGCACTAACTCATCATCAAGGGAGAATTATTTCGACAAGAAGTGAATCATCGGTTATAGATGAAGCAAAAAAAATAACTGAAGATAAAGATTTTAAAGGTTATATTCATGATGTAGGTGGACCAACTGCTAATTTTCAAAGAACTAGTTGTAAAAACAAATAGAACATGGAACCTGCGTGAATAAAGAATGTTTACATCCTGGACCATGTAAGAAATTAATTGTTGATCATTCATCATATGTTAAATTATTAAGAAAATTAAGAAAATTACCTAAAGTGAAAAAGGTCTTTATTCGTTCAGGAATTCGTTATGATTATTTAATGTATGATAAAGATGATACATTTTTTAATGACTTAGTAAAACATCATATTTCTGGTCAATTAAAAGTAGCACCAGAACATGTTTCTCCTCGAGTACTAGATAAAATGGGAAAACCAAATCGTCAGTTGTATGATAAATTTGTTAATAAATATAAACAGATTAATAAGAGATATGACAAAAACCAGTTTCTTGTTCCTTATTTAATGAGTAGCCATCCTGGTAGTGATTTAAATGCCGCAATTGAACTTGCCGAATATTTACGAGATATGAAATATATACCTGAGCAAGTCCAAGACTTCTATCCAACACCAGGTACTGTTTCAACTTGTATGTATTATACAGGGTTAGACCCTAGGAATTTTGAAAAAGTATATGTGCCAAAATCAAGACATGAAAAAGCAATGCAAAGAGCATTAATACAGTATAATCGTCCTAAAAATTACAATTTAGTAAGAGAGGCTTTAGAAAAAGCAGGCAGATTTGATTTAATTGGAAATGGGAAGAAATGTTTAATAAAAGATAGAAGAAGGTAGGGGTATTATGAAGTTGAAATATGGAATGCCTTCTTTAGTTGAATTTAATTCAATTGAAGAAAATGTGTTATTCTGTAAAAAATTGCAACTCGATTTTGTGGAACTAAATATGAATATGTTTTATTGTCTACCAGAAAACAATAATATAAAAAAAATAAATTTATTAAGAGATAAATATCAAATTGATTTTACAATGCATTTTCCAGAAGAAATTGATTTTGGAACATTTTATGAAGAGGTACAAGATGCCAATATTGCTTTATTTCAACGTTATGTTGAATATGGAGCTAAAATAGGTGTTGAAACTATAAATGTTCATTTATTACCAGGTGTAAGGATTACTCTTCCAGATAAAATTGTATGGTCATATGAAAAAAATATAGATAAGTATATCACTAATTTAACAGAAGCTTTTAAAAAATTAATAGCTATCGCAAAACCTTATCATATTAAGGTTTGTATCGAAAATACACGGGTGCCTTCTTTTTTAGAAAATGTTTTTTTAAAATTAAAAAATATTGAGGATTTGTATTTTACTTATGATATTGGACATGATGCCAAATCAAACTATAATGTAGAACCTATTTATCAAAAATTAGGTGAAAAAGTTAAACATATGCATCTACATGATTATGATAAAGTCACAGACCACCAGGTTTTATTTAAAGGTATTATCAATTTATATGATAAGTTAGAATTTGCGAAAAGGAATCAAATGAGAGTTGTAATTGAAGTGAAAACAACTGAAGCTCTTAAAAAATCTGTGGAAAACTTATTAATTAGACATTTAAAGTAAAAAATCACATCGATTATTGATGTGATTTTTTATAAGAATAAAAATTGAAAATGTGCTTTTTCTTAGCGTGTCGTTTTAGGTAATCTCCTAAAGATTTGTTAATAATAATCTTCTTAATAGGGATTTCCTCAGTTTTATTAGGAATGATTAAAATTTTTCCAGTATAAATCTCGTCTATGGAATTTGTAGATTTTATTTCTTGGGAAGAAACACCAAAACGATTGGCAATACTTTCGAAACTATCTCCCCAACATACCGTATAATGAATATGTTCCTCCATTTATATCACCTATGTTAAGTTTATGTGATATAAATGGAAATAATGCCTGTTTAATGATGATTTAATATTTCTTTAAGTAAACGATCTGCTTCTTTTTTATTTTCATTTGTTTTGAAATAGCTTAAATAACTTTGTAGATTTTTATTTTGAAAGGTGAGTTGTTTGTTTTGTTCAGTAATTAGACGACTTATTTTATCTTCTACTATTGATAAGCGATCATTAAAACTATTGATAGAAGTATTAATTCTTTCAAATCTTAAAGAGACATATTTGTTTTCTTCATTTGCTTTTGGTGTGTCATTATTTTTATGAAGGGAATTATTAATATATAGGATGATTTTGTCATCATAACGATTAATAAATCCACCATATTTATCAATTAAATAGTCTAAGGTTATTTTTGTTTCATAAGAATAATTCTTTATTGGAATAACCTTTTGATAAGATGTCTGTTGATTTTGTATTAATTCATTTTCAATTGAATCTAAAAGCATTGAATTAATCGCCATTTTATCGCCTCACATTAGGATTAATCTGTTTGGCAGTTACTACATGAAGAGGTAAGTCCATACTCTTCTTCTAATTCATCGATGGTAAAAATTTCATCACAATTGATACAAGTGTAGATATTTAAATCTTCTGTTGCTAAAGTGTGTCCGCATATAGGGCATAAATATTTCATATATATTCCTCCATTTTTTAAAAATATCCCATTACTTTAATTAAAACAATAATAATACCAATAATTCCAAATGTAACAATAAATAAAGCTAATGGACTAGGTTCTTCACTGTCAATTTTTTCCTTATTAATAGAATATATTTTTTTGTAATGATTTATGCATTTTTCATAATAATTATTAATAAATTCTTCTAAAATAGTAAATAAATTCTTCCTATTAAGTGTTTGATTAAATAAAAGGTCAATGAGTTCTTCATGATTAAGTTTTTTATCATTAACAACAACTTGCTTATCATTACGATCATATTTGATTGTCTGAAAAGAATCAAGAATAATTGAAGACTCTTTATAATCCATATAATCTAATAAAATTTGATTAATTGCGAAAGTGGGAATTAATTGATACTTTTCGATGTATTCTTTTTGATTAACAATCCATATTTTCATTTTTTTATTCCAAAACATATGAGCAATTTCTATATTAGGTGTTTCAAAAGCTTGGACGAGTGCTTCTAAATTAGTTTTATTATATAAAAATGTTACTTTTAATTCATATAAATAATTGCGTTCAATTTCTTCTACAATTTTCATTTTTTTAATGTATTTTGTTGTTTTATCATGATAATATTTCGAGCTTTTCTTATTTTTAAGAAAGGTATTTAATTCTTCACGAATTGATTTAATGTCGCTGTAATTCCCTTGAAATATTAGAATGTTATTAAAATGCATATTTTTCACCTTCTTTTTATATTCATATTTTATCATATTTTAGGTGTGTTATGAAATATAAAACCTAAAATTAAATTAATTTGAATATGTTAAAATAAAGTTATTTATGTTATAATATCTAAGAAATGAAACATAAAAGTAAGTAAAATTAATTTACTTATTTAGGTTTTTATGGTTTAAACCATTAATAATAATATTTCTCTTTTTTTTATTAATTATATTTTATAATAAATAATTCTCGTATAGTAATGCCCCTCTTTATGGGAAAGAATACTTAATATCAAGGAAAGAAGGCGATACCTTGAGTTATAAAACACTGTACCGAACTTACAGACCACAAAACTTTTCTGATGTTGTCGGTCAAGAGCATATTACTAGAACATTTAGAAATGCGTTAAAAAAAGATAAGATATCACATGCCTATTTATTTACTGGTCCGAGAGGGACAGGAAAGACTTCAGTAGCAAAAATAATCGCTAAAGCTGTTAATTGTGAAAAAGCACCTACTGATGAACCCTGTAATAAATGTGATAGCTGTTTAAGTATTAATAGTGGATTTGACAGCGATATCTTTGAAATTGATGCTGCGAGTAATAATGGGGTTGATGAAATAAGAGAAATTCGAGATAAAGTCAAATATGCGCCAACAATTGGTCGTTTTAAGGTGTATATAATAGATGAAGTTCATATGTTGTCAACAGGAGCTTTTAATGCTTTATTAAAAACTTTGGAAGAACCACCAAGTCATGTTATTTTTATTTTAGCAACAACTGAACCACATAAAATACCAGCAACGATAATTTCTCGTTGTCAAAGATTTGATTTTAAATCAATCTCAATTAAAGATATCATTTTTCGTATGAAATATGTGGTTACGGTAGAAAATATAAAAATAGAGGAAAAGGCAATTTATACCATTGCGAAGAATGCTCAAGGTGGAATGCGTGATGCTTTATCACTTTTAGATCAAGCAATTTCTTATAGTGAGGATAATGTAACAGAAGCTGATGTTCATGAAATAACAGGGACTGTTTCTGAGGGCCATTTAGTTCAAGTTGTAGAAGAATTAATTTCCTTTAATACTAAAGAAGTAATTAATATATTAGATAATTTAATATCGCTTGGAAAAGAACCCCTTCGATTAATTGAAAATATGATTTTCTATTTTAGAGATTTATTTTTAATTAGGAAAATGAAAGAAATTGATGAACATCTTGTTGTTAATCATAGTGAACAAACTAAACAAATCGCGAAGAAAATTTCTGATAATCAATTAATGAGCATCATCAAAACCTTAAATAATGCCCAGTATGAGATGCGAAAAACGAATCATCCTCGAGTATTCATCGAATTAGCTGTTTTTGAAATGGTTAATTTATTGGATAAAAAAGAGAATTTAGTTAAAGAAACAGTAAATCAAAAAGTCGTAGAGAAAAAAGAAAGTCCAAAAGAAGTAAGTCCAAAAGAAGAAAATCAAGTGATTAAAAAAACTGTAGAAAATGAAACTGAAAAAAGATATATTGATGTCACAATAATTGAAAATGTTTTAAATAATGCTAGTAAAGAGAAAAAAAATAACCTTGTTTACCAATGGAAATCAATTTATGGGACAAAGGTTAATATGGCAAATATTAGGCAATTACTAGTAGATGGTCAGGTAGAAGCAGTTTCTTTAGATAATAAAATCATCTTATCATATGATTTTGATACAGAATGTGCTAAATTATATGAAAAAGAATTTTATGAAAAAGCTATCGAACTATTAGAAAATGAATTTAAAGATAAATATCAAATTATTCCGCTTCCAAAGCGTATTTGGAATGCAAAGCGTGATGAATTTGCCAAACAATATAGAAATAATATCAAACGCCCTAAATTATCGCCAATAGATGAACCAATTATTGTTAAAAAAAATACAAATAAATATGAGTTCGAACCAGATTTTGTAAAAGAAGCGGTTAATATTTTTGGTGATGATATTGTGAATATAAAATAAGGAGAGATAAAAAGTGTTCAATCCAAATATGTTAAACAAATTAAAGAAAATGCAAAAAGAAATGATGAAATCACAACAAGAATTAGAGGAATCTGTTTTTGTTGGAACTGCAGGAGGTGTTGTTTCTGTAGAGGTAAAAGGTAGTAAGGAAGTACTATCTGTTAAAATTAAACCAGAAGCAGTTGACCCAGAAGATGTGAACTTGCTAGAAGATATGATTTTAGCAGCAATGAACGATGCAATGAGACAAGTAGATGAAAAAACTTCTGAAGTTATGGCACCATATACATCAGGTATGCCTGGTATGGGTGGACTATTTTAGAATAAGGGTTGTATTGAATGTTATTTCAATACAACTTTTTTATTTTTGTTTTAATAAAACTAAAAATTAGTTATAATAGAACTAGCAAAAGAGGTGGTAATATGCAATATCCTGAGGCAATTTCAAATTTAATAGAAAGTTTAAGTAAATTACCTGGAATAGGTCCAAAATCAGCTGAACGATTAGCGTTTTATGTTGCGAATAAAATGAAAGAAGAAGATGTATTAAATTTTGCGAAATCTTTGGTATCAGTTAAACGAGAATTAATGTCATGTCCGGTTTGTGGAAATTTAACCGATAAAAATCCATGTAGTATATGTCGAGATCAAACTAGGGAACGTTCAATCATTGCTGTTGTTGAGGAAAATAAAGATGTTATCGCAATGGAAAAGATGAAAGAATATAGAGGCTTATATCATGTACTAAATGGAGCCATATCACCAATTAATGGAATTGGTCCACAAGATATCAATATTCCTTCGCTTTTAGAACGTTTAAAAAATGAAGAAATAAAGGAGGTAATATTAGCGACTAATACAACAATAGAGGGTGAATCGACTGCACTGTATATTGCTAAATTACTTGAAAAAACAGATATAAAAGTAACAAGAATTGCGAGAGGTTTACCTGTTGGTGGTGGACTTGAATATGCGGATGAAGTAACCTTGTTACGAGCAATTGAAGGAAGAAGAGAATTGAAATAAACATTAAAAAAATGTATTATATATATACTTTTAGCATACATTATTTATAGGTGATGGTGTATGTTAAAAAATATTAAATGGGTTATCAAAAATGTACTCATTGGGATTGTGGCTTTATATGTTGTTAACTTTTTAGGGTTGGATTTAAATATCTTTATACCAATCAATATTATTACGATTTTAATTGTGGGCTTTTTAAGAATACCGGGGTTAGTTATCTTGTTAATATTAACCAAATTATAAAATTTGTGATTTAAGGGTTGTTTTATATCAATAATATGTTATACTAAGTAATGTAATTGATCGCGGGGTAGAGCAGTCTGGTAGCTCGTCGGGCTCATAACCCGGAGGCCGCAAGTTCAAATCTTGCCCCCGCAACCAAAAAAATTAATACAAGACAGACATAGAACATGTATGAAAAACACAATATTCATATATGTTTTTTTTACTTTTAAAAACTGATATACGCATGCAAAAGAATAATTTGATTAACTGAAATTAACAGTTAATCTTTGCACGATCTATTAATCCATGTTTACAATATATATATTAAATTGATTAATTAGGTAAATTTATACTTTTAAGAGGTAAGGTTATGAAAAAGATATATGCATATAGTTATAAATTGTTTAAGTGTTTATCTTTTATTGGGTTTACACTGTTTTGGTTGTATATGGGTTTATATGTTGAAGAACTTATATATAAAATAATTTCATTTGTATTTACATTAGTTTCTTGTTTAGCGGCGTTAGACTGTAATTTTCATTTTTATAAAAAAATAATTAAAAAGGAAGATGTGATTGTTAAGCGAAAAAATTTTGAAGAAATATTAAGTGGACTATTATATTATTCTTTATTAATTATTTCATTATGGCTGAAAACTTCCTATAAATCTTGGGGAGAATTTAATTTTTTGGTTAATATAATTTATACCTATATAGCAATTGATCTGACTTTTATAATTCTGAACATGTTTTTAGGAACTAAGGTTATAGAGTCAAATAATAAAGAAATAATAGAGTGACAATTATGAACTCTATTTTTATTATCTTCTGATATTGTTTTATTACTTTTAGAGGAATGTTATAAGTTTTTTTTATAAATTTTTCTTTTTCAAAAAATATTGACAAAATAATGTTTAATTGGTATGATATAAAAGCGTTGAAAATTTAATAGGGTTCGGTAGCTCAGTCGGTAGAGCAAAGGACTGAAAATCCTTGTGTCGGCAGTTCGATTCTGCCCCGAACCACCATTTTGTAATTAATAAAGCCCTAATTGGGCTTTTTTTGTTATATATTTTTAATGGTTGTCCGTGTCTAACATAGCATCAATAGGATGTGTAGCAAGTTGACCTATGTTAAAAAGCACACAAAAATAAAGTTGGATTAATGAAAATGTATAGATAAATTGTGGGAATCTCATCTCCTTATAATATTATAAGATAAAAAAATCCTCTTAATAAACTTTAAATTTACTAAGTGGATACAATTTTATTTATGGTTCTTAACTTTTAGTTTTGTGAGTTCCTTTACAATCTTTACAAAGGCTTTTTCTTTGTAAGGTTTAACATGCCATAAATCAATGTATATTGGCAATTTCATTTTTATGTTAATGCTTATACCCACATTCTTTAAACTTTGTCTATGTTTATATTTTAATGACTTTATATCTATATATTTTATTGTCCTTTTTAATAAAGGATTTTTATAAATTAAGTAATCATCATACATACAAATGCTATAATTCATCATAAGTAGAAGTGCTAATCCTAATAAACTAAAAAGGATTAATGGAGCTGTTCTTATAAGAATGGTATTGTGCAAAGTGTTATCAACTATACCGTATATTAGAAGTCCTAAAGTAAAGACAAACCCAAATGCGGTAATAGCAATTGGTGTTTCTAAATCTTTAGATTTCAAAAAGAAAGCACAACCACTAAGTTTTTCATCCTGTTCATCTATAGATTCTAATTTATCTACAAAAAGGTAACTAGGAGAATATTCACAATTTATTGCTTCTAAGTCTGAAATAATCTTTTTTGTTAGGTCATTGGCACATACCAATTTAAGAGATTTAAATTCAAGCAATAACTGTTGTTCTTTGATTCTCTTACCTTCTAATATTAATGATTTTAAACTATCTAGATTAATGATTGGTGATATATCACTTACATTAGAAAGAGGGAGTATTAAGTGTTTTAATGTCTTCAAATCTCTAATAGGGTTTAAATTCTTAATTGAAGTCTCAAATCCATATAATTCCTCAAGATTAAATAAATTGGATATTGGTTTTAAATCTTTAATATTTGAGCTTATATATAGTATCTTTAAATTAACTAATCCACTAATATCATCTAGTTTATCTATTTTTGTATTTATAAATGACAAAGCCTCTAGCTTCAAAGCATTTTTTATTGGAGATAAGTCAGAAATTTTATTATCTCTTAGATTTAATGATTTCATGTTAATAAAATATTGTAACCCCTCTAAAGACCTTATCCCTTTATTACTTAAATCGAGTTCTGTTATACTTTGACATTCTTCTAATGTAATAGTAGAATTGGAGTCTTTTTTTAGAACATTATAAACATACTTTTTTAATCGATTATCTTGAAACATATAGTTATCCCCCTTGATAAGTAAACATGAATTACCATATACCATATTATACCACATTATTAACAAATACTTTACATATAACATAATTTATGGATATTGTACATAAATGTAATAGTTAATAGTAAGGAAGGTTTTTATTATAAATATATGACAAGATATACTTGAGGAGATGGTTGTGTGTTTGAAAATAAAGATATGAATATATTAGGAGTTTATGAATTTGATAAAGATAAAGTACTAGTTGAATTAACTATTGATGAATTATCAACTGAAATAAGGTTTAACGAATTTTACCTTTATGAAAAAAATATAAAACAAATAGAATCTCAATCACCATATTTAGAGCAGTTTTTAGATAAAAATGGTTTAAATAGAATATCAGATATTTATGGAAATATGGAACAAGCAGTAAAGCCTTCTAGATTAGTATTCTTTATGTTTTTTGTTAGTGAGGGATCTTTAATAAAAACCCCATATGGTGACATTTCTGTAGATAAGATAAAGCGATTGCCTGAGCGTTTAAGAAATATTATTGAGTTTGAACATGTTGAATAATATTAATAAGCAATGTTGGACTGAAAATCATTGTGTCAGAAGTTCTATTCTGCCCCGAACCACCATTTATAGTATCTTCATTTACTTTACAAGTAAATTGGATGCTTTTTTTGTTTATCTAGGTCAATATAATGGAATAAAACACAAAAATTTGATATAATAATAAAAATAAGGTAATTTTTGGAGGTGATTGTATGTATAAAAATGTATTGGTTGCAATATCTCACGGTTCTAATGCTTATCATTTATTTGAAGTTGGATTAAACATTGCTTTAAAAAATCAAGCAAAACTTACATTGTGTCATATAAAAAACATGCAATACATCATGCCAAATTATACAAATGGTAGTGTCTACATGCCTCAAGATATCGTATATTTTGAAACAAATGATGGGATTGAAGAGACTTTAAATAAATATAAGGAAGAAGCATTAAACAAGGGAGTAACACAAGTTGATGTTGTTGTTACAGCTAGTTCAACACCTGCACGGGCAATTACAGGTGTTATAGCACCAGGTTTTGATTGTGATTTAATTGTATGTGGTTCTAGTAGTAGTAAAGGTATTTTTAAATTGTTTGGTAATATGGCTACAGAAATTGTTAAACATGCACCAAAGGATGTTTTAGTCGTAAAAAACCAAAGTGAAGAAGAGTAAGAAAATGACAACTTCTTAACTTAAAGACAAAGAAAGCCAAAAAAGATTATTTTTATAATAAGTTATATATATATAAATAACTAAAAAGAGTTACATATTATTTTTTATAATAGTAACTCTTTTGTTTTATGTTTAGGTTTATAATGAGAATATTCTTAAAATATATATTATATAATATATCAATTATCTATTAAATATTGTTCTATCGCATCAACTGTTTCTTGACTGATGACATGTTCTATTCTGCAAGCATCTTTTTCAGCAGTAATTTTATCTATTTTTAATGTTTTCACTAAAAAATCAGTTATTAAGTTGTGGATATTGTATATTTTCTTAGCTTTTTCTAATCCTTTTTGAGTTAACTTAATATCACCATAGGGTAGTTGTGTTATATATCCCTCTTGTTTTAAAACTTTCATTGCCCGGCTAATACTTGGTTTTGAGTAATTGAGTTCATTCGCAATATCTATTGAACGAACGACATCATTTTTTTCAGAAAGTTTTAATATAACTTCTAAATACATTTCTCTTGATTCTTTACTTTGCATATATATCACCTCTCATACATTTCATATTATCATTTAATAATTGAAGAAGCAATGATAATGCGTATTTAAAGAACTTACTTTTTCAGATAGTTTTAAAAAAGACTTGACAAATAAAGTTAGCGGTAGTAAACTTTCTATAGTTAGACAACGCTAACTTATTATAAAGGAGGTACAAATGATGCCACTATCAATGGTTAAACCAGGAATACCTGTAATAATTAAAAAAGTAGTTGGTAAGGATAAAATCCGAAATCATTTAATGAATCTTGGGTTCGTAGAAGGTGGTATAGTGACCATCATTACTGAACTTAATGGGAACCTATTGATAAAAGTTAAAGAAGTACGTATTGCTTTAGATAAAACGATGGCAAATCGAGTCATGGTTTAAATTAATATAATTATAAAGGAGAGTTGTGATGAAAACATTAAAAGAAGTGGAATTTGGAAAAACTGTAATTGTTAAAAAATTAGTCGGTTCTGGACCTGTAAAACGTAGAATAATGGACATGGGTATTACTAAAGGTTGTGCAATTATTGTTAGGAAAGCTGCACCAATGGGTGATCCTATTGAAATTACTGTAAGAGGATATCAGCTTTCAATTAGGAAAGCAGATGCTCAAACAATCATAGTGGAATAATTTTCACCTGTTCATAAAAAAAATTTTAAACATAAAGTTAGCATACACTAATTTTATAGAGGAGGATTATATTATGTCTATTACAATTGCCCTTGCTGGCAATCCTAACAGTGGTAAAACAACGGTTTTTAATTTATTAACAGGGTCTACCCAACATGTAGGAAACTGGCCTGGTGTTACTGTAGAAAAGAAAGAGGGTAAATTAAAAGGCTATAAAGGTGTGTCTATCATTGACTTACCAGGAATTTATTCATTATCACCATATACGCTTGAAGAAGTGGTAGCTCGTAATTATTTAATTAACGAAAAACCAGATGTCATTGTTAATATAGTTGATGCATCTAATATTGAAAGGAATTTATATCTTACTACACAACTTTTAGAACTAGATATTCCAGTAGTAGTTGTTTTAAATATGATGGATATTATTGTGAAAAATGGAGAAAAGATAAATATAAAAAAATTATCTGACCAAATAGGTTGTCCTGTCATTCCTATTTCAGCAATAACTAACCAAGGAAACAAAGGATTTCAAGAATATTATCTTCAAGGATATAAAGACCAATGTGAAAAAATCTGTAATAATAAGGGTATTAACGTATTAGCTGGTGTATCCGTTAGTATGGCTAAAACAATAAATCATACAACAATAAATACAGTTTTTTCAAAAGAGGTTGAAAGTGTTATCTCACAAATTGAAGATATTTTATCTAGTTTGCCTTCTTTTAAAAATATGAATAATAGATGGTTAGCGATAAAGTTATTTGAATCAGATGAAAAGGCATTGATTAGCATAGATATTTCAAAAGAAATACTAGAAAAAATTACTATCTTAAGAGATAGTTGTGAAAAAAAACTTGATGATGATGCTGAAAGTATTATTATCAAGGAGAGATACGAAAGTATTTCTAGAATTCTTAATGGTACATATAAAAAAAATTCGACACAAAAATTATCAACCTCTGATAAAATTGACAAAATTGTGACTAACAAATGGTTAGGATTACCAATGTTTTTTGGAATTATGTGGTTTATTTATTGGGTATCTATATCAACACTCGGAGATTATTTAATCGGATGGGTTGAAATGTTTTTTGAATGGATTAGTGGTGGCGTTGAGTCATTTTTAGTTAGCGCTGGAGCAGTAGATTGGATGCAAAGCCTTATAATTGATGGTATTATTGGTGGTATTAGTGGAATTATGGTATTTGTACCTCAATTAATGATACTATTTCTATTTATATCTCTTTTAGAAGATTCTGGATATATGGCAAGAGTGGCATTTATAATGGATAAAATTTTCCATAAGTTTGGACTTTCAGGAAAGTCATTTATCCCTATGTTAATTGGTACAGGATGTTCGATTCCTGGGATTATGGCATCTAGAACTATTGAAAATGAAAAAGATAGAAAAATGACAATTATGCTAACCCCATTTATTCCATGTGGGGCAAAGCTTCCAGTTTTCGCAATGTTTATCGCAATAATGTTTAGCCAACAGTCTTGGGTTGGACCTTCAATGTATATAATTGGATTTGCGATGGTTGTTATATCTGGAATAATCCTTAAAAGAACTAAATTGTTTAAGGGTGATCCTGCACCTTTTGTGATGGAATTACCACAATATAGATTTCCGAAAGCAAATGGAGTAGTAATTCATATGTGGGAAAAGGCGAAATCATTTATCATTAAAGCCGGAACTATTATCTTAATAGCTGTGGTAGTTCTATGGTTCCTTCAGTCTTTTAGTTTTTCACTTGAGTTTCTTGGTGGAGAAAGAATTGAAGAAAGTATACTAGCAAAAATAGGTAATTCTATTAAATGGTTGTTTGCACCTCTAGGCTTTGGAAATGATTGGACTGGACCAGTTGCATTGATAACCGGTTTAATCGCAAAAGAAGTTGTAGTTGCTACATTCGCTATTGTTGGAACTTCTACTACTGTTGAATTTACTCAAGTATCAGCATATGCTTTCATGATATTTACCTTATTTGCAGCTCCTTGTTTCGCCGCAATTGGTGCAATGAAAAGAGAGTTTGGTAATTGGAAATGGACTTTTATCGCAATAGGTTATCAAACAGGTATAGCTTATATACTTGCTATGTTAGTTTATAATGTTGGTGGATTAATTTTCAAAGGAACAGATGCTGTTAAACCTGTCATCATGGATCCTGATACAATTGAGTCAGCATCTGAAGGTAATGTTATTATAGGTGATATAGTTTCAATAATATTTGCTGCGTTTATAATACTTGCTGTTGTTATTGGGATTGTTAATAAATTAAGAAATTCTTATAATAAAAAAGAAAAATAAAGGAATTGGTATTATGATTAATTACTTTTTAGGAGCTATAATTTTATCTTCTTTAATCTTAGCTGTTCGAAAACTTATTAAAGATGCAAAAAGAGGGAAATGTACAGGTTGTCCATTTAGGAATAAATGTAATCATAATCACTAAATATACATTTATATAAAGACAAAAAAATAGATTGTGTTTATCACTAGAAGGAGATATTTTATTACCATCATTAGGTATTAGAAAATGGGTTGAATCTCCTCTTGGATAGACACAATCTTTTTATATAAAATATAAAAATGATATAACATGCCTTTTATTAATAATTTAAACTTATTTTAGTATTTCACCATATGAATCCTTAAATTTAAATGAAGCGATTAATAATAGATCAACTATATAACCAATGCCAAAAAGTCCAACGGTTAAAAGCCATAATATTCCTGTTCCTATTTTTCCAACATAAAATCTGTGGCCACCTAAATATCCTAAAAAAATACATAGCAATAAGGCTACTAGCCAATTTTTGCTTGATACATTTCTGTTTTTCATATTATTTCCTCCATTTTATCGTTAATAATATTATTGTTGAAATGATAAAAATTATTAATTAATTATCCCATAGTAAAAAATATTTATAGCGAAAACAGATAGGAATATCAAAATAAAAATAAAAAATACAGCTAAACAATGTGGTATCAAAAAATTATTAACTAGAAATAGTAATTAGTGGGGATATGAGTAGTATAATGGATTGAAGAATCTTGACTCAATCATTGATAGAAATAAAAACTATATTAGTATTTTACATTGGTGCAACTATTGGTTTACAATAAAAGCAACTACTATATGCTTGCATAATGATCAAGAAATAGGGATAATTACATATGAGGTGGTAAATTTGAATTTACAAGATAATTTAAAGAAATTAAGAAAAGAGAAAAAACTATCACAAGAACAGCTTGCAGAAAAGTTAAATATATCACGTCAAGCAATTTCAAAGTGGGAATCTGGTAAAGCTTATCCAGATATTGATAACCTTATATCATTAAAGGATATATTTAAGGTTAGTTTAGATGAGTTGGTGGTTAATGAAAAAATGGATAAAGAAAAAAGTATAAATCAAGCAGATTATATATCTACTGATAACGATGGTAGTTATGATGAAGATGGTGTGGAAGAAGCTTCAGTTAGTTTAATGCTTGGAGGTTTTATAATTGGGACAGCTGTTGGAGTCATTACAGGAAATTTTATGTGGGGAACAGCAGGTTCTTTTATAGGTATGGGCATAGGATATATATTAGAAGTTATTAGAGTTAAGAAATTAAAGAAATAAGATAGAAATAGTTTATATAAATTTATAAACAACCTCACTTGGAAGTGAAATGGGAGATTTTCCTTATTTAACAAAATATAAAAGCTAAAATATACTATTTGATATTTAGAGCTTAAGATTGATAAATAATAAAAATTATTAATTAATTTTTAGTGATGTAATTAGTTAAAAAAGTATTAAAGATTTAAACTTTAATACTTTCATACTATTATTATTCTAATTTTTCTAAAGTTTCTGTTGAATAGTCTGAGTAATTATTTGATTTCATTTCATATATTTCGTTTAAAGATGGTTTGAATGTTTTTTTGTTTGTTTGATTGGTTTCTATTTTTGGTTGATTATTAGTTGTATTTTCTTTTATAACATTTTCGTTAATTTTTTTAATCTTATCTTTCATTTCTTTCCTCCTCTTTATTATATTTTGCAGATTTATATTTTTTATGTTACGACTAATTTATTTAAAAAATATAGAAAAAAAAGATACTTTATATTGAAGTATCTTTTTAGGATTTTGCATGTTTAAATTTATTATATAAGGATTGTCCAATTTTATTTATCCATTGTATAAGCGTATGTTTATTTGTATTATATCGACATTTATGCGGACAGTGTTTGCATTGTAAAGTACGATTTGAGATGGATGAGAATCGTTCTGGATGAAAATGCACTGAAACTTCCCATTGAATTAAAATTATAATTGATAGGAAAATGAGTGAGTAGTTCCAAAAATTAGGCATAAATAACAATGGTGTACAATACATAAAATTACTCCAATTATAAATACGGCATTCGTTACAGCATTTATTTCTTACGATATATACATGGAAAATACAAAAAATGTTGATACAAACAGTATCGAAAAAATAGTATAAGAAAAATAACCAATAAAAAAATCGTGGATGAAGATAGCCTAAAAAGAACAAAAGTGCAAATGGTGCATTTAATAAAATCCAAAAGATAGCACTGTTTAATGCTCTTTTTTTATTTTGATTTGTAAATTGATCTAATTTTTCCTGGTTGTAATTTGTTTCAGGAAGGCAATGTTTTAATAAATGTTTACCGCTATAAGAATATCGATTGAATTTAGGAATGATTAAAACGATCATTTCTAACACTAAAAATAGCCATAAAATATGAATTATAGAAACAACATTAAATAGCTTATAATTTATGAGGTAATTAGTCATGTTTGTACTGTAGTAATAATCATAGGCTAAAAAAGTTGAAAAAATAATTAGTATAATTAAGCGAAAATATAGTTTGATAATTGTTCTTAACCCCATAAAAATTCCTCCTTTATGTATTATAAATTTTAACATTTTATGTCAAAAATTACAATTTAAAGGAGGAATTTTTAAACTATTCAAGTAATATTATTCGTGTGATAGAGTTTCAGTGAAAACATTATTATCATGAGGTGGTTCGTATGTATAACTTGCAAAAGTTAATGCAGCTAAGAATATTGCGATTAATCCTATGTAGTTTAGTCCATTAATAAATAGTTTAGATTTTAATATTGCAAAACTAAACATTTGAGCAAGTAATATTGCGACAACAAAAATAATGATGTCTAGATATAAACTAGGGTCAAGGAAATTAGTATATCCATAGTATAAAACAACAACTAAAAAACAAGCTAGTAATGAACTAAATGCTTTAGCGAATATAAAATTTTTATGTTCACTACCTATAAAAATATACTCAAATAAAGCAAAGCCAATCATACCATAAAACGCCATTTTCAAATGTTCCCAAATCGTCTCATTAACAGGAGCGAACAAAGCTACATATTGATTACTTTCAGATAGTTCGTAAGCATAATGTAAAAATATTCCTAATCCTGAGATAAGAATAACACCAATAAATTCCCACTTAGTAAGTTTCATAGTTTCCTCCTTTTCGTTGTTAATATATACTATTCATTATATATAATGAATTATGACTAATTTTTAAGTAAATACTATAAATAACAAAACTTTCAACTTGCATTTTTCGTCAAACTATCATATAATGTCAGTGTAAGAAATAACCGAATATACAATCTTCGAGACAAGGTGAAATTCCTTACCGGTGGTTATAGTCCACAACACTAATGATGATTCATCATTAGTCAGTACGGTGAAATTCCGTAATCGACAGTAAAGTCTGGCTGGGAGAAGTTTTAATGGTTTTAGTATGCAATTAATGTACCTCTGAAACTAAACCCCTTAGAAGATTATATAAGGGGTTTTTCTTATCTAAAAATATATTTTGGAGGGAAAATTATGTATAAAACAAAGAAACTAGTTACATTAGCAATATTAGCATCATTAGGAACAGTTTTGATGTATTTTGAAATACCATTAACAAATGTCTTTAAAGTTGATGCTAGTGATTTAACGGTTATTATATCAACAGTGATTTATGGTCCTATAGGTGGAATAATTGTAGCTTTTCTAAAATCATTATTACATTTTTTGGTGAAACGTGGTGAAACAGGAGTAGGATTAGAAGAAATCATTGCATTTACAGCTTCAATGGTTTATGTTCTTCCGTTTTACTTTTCTATGAAATATTCTAAGAAGATATTCAATAATAACAAAATTTTAATTCGTTTGATTCCAACAATTGTAGCAACTATAGCTATGATTGTTATATTACCAACATTAAATTATTTGATTTTCTTTAAACTATACTTTATTTATACAAATATACCATATACTCATAATCTAATATATACTGGTGCGGTTGCGACAATAATACCTAATATTATTAAAGGTGTGTTTTTGTCAACAGCATTTATAATTCTGAGTTTTAGACTAGAACAAATTGTTTTAAAACTAGATGTTAGTGATAATCATTTTAAGAATTTATTAAGTGAAGATTAATCAAAAGATACAAAAAGTTGTCGTAATGACAACTTTTTTTATATATTGATAGTTGAAGTATGCTTTGAATAGAAGTTGACTAAGGTAAACTTTCCTAAAAATTAAAAATAAACGTTCTTTTCAATTTAAGTGTTGATGATTATGCAAAAATCCCATATCGATATTCATAATAAGCATCTTTTAAAGATATTGGATAATCAAAATTTAACGTATCCTTATTAGATAAATGATGATTGTATTTTAATAAGTTATACATTATATTTGCATGATCTTTTCGATTAGTTCTATAATGTAATTGTTTTTTATATAGGTAAAATGATAAGTAATCTTGTAAATGTCTTATAGATACACCATGACTATTTTTTATAATCTTAGTAATCCCGGTAGCCAATTGATTAATATCACCTAAACTATTACCTAGATTAGTAGTATAACGTTTTTTATTAGCTATCACAGGAACTTTATCATTCTTAACACCTAAATTATTCGCAAATTGTTGAATACATGGTTTACTGTCAGAAATAATTAAAGTTGTATCCATAAATTTATCGGTATATTTAGTGTATTTTTCCATTGATTCCGATCCAACTCCAGCTATCTCAAGCAACATATTATCATTTTCATCGATTGCAGCGACAATACATACTTTGTGATGAGATATACCTGAATATGCAGATGTATTACCTCTCTTTTTACTATGTCTAGGCATATTTGATGGTTTGGTTCCTTTAAGATTTATCTTTGTATAAATACAATCTAATTCAACTTTACTAGATAAAGTTTCTTTCATCTTTAAGTTTCTGATTGCTTTATAAAGCTTATGTCGCATATAAAAACAAGTTGTGATACTTAAATTATTATAATAAGCAGTTTCTTTTAAAGATAATCCTGATATTTCACAATCAATAAATTTTAACCATATATCTTCAGTACATCTACTTCTATAAAGAAGAGTGTTAGATGTATCACAAAATGATTTATTACACTCGCGACAAATGTATCTTTGAATTCCTTTGTTTGTTTTTCCATTTTTAACAAACTCAACTGAACCACAATGTGGACAATTCAAACAAATATCGCTTTTAGATTCTATAGGGTTATTGAAAGACATAATGAAACTAAAAACATCTTCATAATTCTTTATAGATAGTTTATTTAATTCATTAATTAAATCTATTTTATTTATCATTCTAATTACCTCACTTTATAATTTCATTATAAAGTGACTTATTACATCATAGATGTAACAATAAAAAAATATCAACACTTAAATTGAATTTAGCGAAAATAAATAAGTTTTTATTAAAAATAATACAAGAACTATTGATATATTACTCTGTTATTATATAATAGTGCTAAATGTGATTAAGTGAGGTGAGAATATGTTTAGTATTTTCAAAAAAATTGGTTGGTACATAAAGGACCATTGGGTTCGCTATTTACTAGCAATAACTTGTTTAAATATAGCGAGTATTGTTAGTGTCCTTCCTCCAAAAATATTAGAAATAGGAATCGATGAAATAATCAACAAAACAATCACACAAGAATCTTTAATACAATTAATTCTATATTTGTTGCTTATCACTGTTGGCGGATATATAGTGACGTTTTTTTGGGCTTATTTATTGTTTGGCGCAGGAATTAAATTAGAGTTTACGATTAGAAAAAACTTCTTTCGACATCTTCTAAAAATGGATAGCAAGTTTTTTGAAAGAAATGTAGTTGGTGATTTAATGGCTCGTGCAACCACTGATTTAAACGCTGTGTCGATGACAGCTGGGTATGGTGTTCTAACTTTAGTGGATTCAGTTATATATTTAATTTTTATATTATTTATGATGATATATACAATTAGTTTAAAATTAACACTGCTATCTTTAATTCCATTACCATTTGTTGTGATTGGGGTCAAAATCTTAGGTGATAAAATACATAAAGCTTATACAAAGTCACAAAATGCATTCAGTGAAATGAACAATAAGGTATTAGAATCTGTAACTGGTGTACGAGTGGTACGGGCATTTGTTCAAGAACAAGAAGATATTAATCGTTTAGAAGATAGTGCTAAAAATGCTTATCAGAAAAATTTAGGATTAATTAAAGTAAATGCATTATTTGATCCTTTATTTAGAACAGCATTTACCATAGCATATACGATTGCGATAAGTGTCGGATGTTATATGGTATTTCATCAAGAAATTACACCTGGTAAATTAGTTTCTTTTTCTATTTATTTAGGAATGTTAGGGTGGCCGATGTTTGCCTTAGGTGATATGGTGAATATTATGAGTCGTGGGAATGCCTCATATGATCGTATTAATAGTATTTTGAAACAAAAATCAGATATAGTAGAACCGGTTCATCCAATATCTGCAGGGAAGCATTTAAACGTAATTGAATTTGATAATGTTACATTCAGATATCCAACTAGTGAGTATAATGTGATAGAAAATATTAGTTTTAAATTAGAAAAAGGAAAAACACTTGGTATTGTAGGGAAAACAGGTTCTGGGAAAACAACGATATTAAGACAAATACTAAAACAATATAATTTAAAAGAAGGAAATGTATTAATAAATGGTGTTAATATAAAAGATATGAAATCTCAAGATATTCGTCAATATTTAGGGTATGTTCCACAAGAACATATTTTATTTACAGGTACAGTTAAAAAAAATATCGCATTTGGTAAAAAAGAATCAACAGAAGAGGAAGTGAATCAAGCAATTGATTTAGCTTCATTTAGAAAAGATATCGCTTTTTTAGATGATGGTTTAGAGACGATTGTTGGTGAACAAGGAGTTATGCTTTCAGGTGGACAAAAACAAAGATTATCAATTGCACGGGCTTTTATCACAAATCCTGAAGTCTTGATTTTAGATGATTCATTATCTGCAGTTGATGGAACGACAGAAAAAGATATATTATCAAATATTAGACAGGTAAGAAAGAGTAAAACAACAATAATTGTTGCTCATCGATTGTCAGCTGTTGAACATGCAGATGAAATTATTGTATTAAATGATGGTGTCATTGTTGAACGTGGGTCTCATCAAGAATTGATGGAGATCGATGGATGGTATTGTAAACAATATGTTCATCAACAATTGTTGAGTAATAACAGGGGTGATAGAAAATGAGATTTTTAAGAATATGGAAATATACAAATAAATATAGAAAATTAGTTTTCCTATCACTCATATCGCTCATAATAGCAATCAGTATTGAATTGATTTTTCCTTTTATTTATAAAACGATTATTGATGACTATTTAATAGGTGTGGAGAAACCTTGGTATGTTGTGGATAAAACTGTGGAAAACCCTGTTGAATATGAGGGAAAGTATTATGCACAAAGTAGAAACATAAAGGATAATAAAGATAAATGGATTTCTACAGATAATGAGGTTAGAGTATATTTGATTAATAATAAATTTTATTTTATTGATGAATATGTGGTAAAGGGTTCTAAAAAAATAAGTAATAACCAGTTGGTTGTTACTGATGTTAATAATATAGAGCATCGATATGATGTTGATTTATTAGGTTCAAATGAAGTATTAAATTTTTATCAACCTGCCGTTTATCCTATTATTGTACTTGTTATAATCAATGTTATTTTAAATTTCATTGTGATGATTATAACCTATTTATATCGTTTAAGCTTCTTTAGGTTAGGAAATAAAGTAACTTATGATATTAGAAAAGATGCTTTTGAAAAGATTCAAAAATTACATATTTCCTATTTTGATAAAATTCCAGCTGGTAAAGTAGTCGCAAGAGTCACAAATGATACACAAACGATTATCAACTTATTTTCAAGAACTCTAATTGTATTTATAAGTGCTATTGTATATTTTGTAGGAATTTATATTAGTTTGTTTATTTTAAATATGCAGTTAGCAGGATATAGTTTAATTTTATTACCGATTCTTTTAATCTGGGGTAAGTTATATAGAAAAGGGGCTAAAAAAAATAATCAAGTGATTAGAAGTGAAAATTCAGAAATAAACGCTTATTTAAATCAGTCTATAAAAGGTATGGAAGTTATTCAAGCGTTTAATCGTGAAGATTTAAGTTATGAGGAATTCCAATCACATAATAAACGTTATTTAGAATATAGAAATAGAATGTTGACGTTAAATGCGACTTTATCTGGTAACTTAGTAAGATCTTTGCAAAGATTAATATATGGGGCAATTCTCTTATATTTTGGATGGGGAGCTCTTGGGATCCAGACGGTTGTTGAAGTTGGTGTTATTTATGCATTTATCGATTATATGAATAAGTTAATTAACCCTATCAATCAAATTTTTGGAAACATTGATGTGTTTGAACAATCTTTAGTCTCATGTGATCGTGTATTTTATTTACTAGATCAAGATGAAATTGCCTTATATGATGATGAAGTAGAACGATTTAAAGGAAATATTGAATTTAAACATTTATATTTTGCTTATGAAAAAGATAATTATATTTTAAAAGATATTAATTTAAAAGTTAACTCAGGGCAGACGATTGCTTTAGTTGGACATACTGGTAGTGGGAAAAGTTCAATGATGAATGTAATGCTTCGTTTCTATGATTATGTTGAAGGAGAAATCCTTATCGATGATGTTGATATTAGAAAATATTCTAAACAAGCTTATCGAAAACATGTAGGGATTGTATTACAAGATCCTGTGCTATTCACTGGAACAATCGCTTCAAATATCAGTTTAAATAATGAATTGGTTACAGATGAAATAATTGAGGACGCCTTAATAAAAATAGGAGCTGAGCGTTTTATTAAGAAATTTTCTAAAGGAATTCATGATCCTGTGTTAGATATGGGTTCAAACTTCTCAACAGGTGAAAGACAATTAATCTCTTTTGCGAGAGCAATGATATATAATCCGGCTGTATTAGTTCTTGATGAAGCAACCGCAAATATTGATACAGAAACAGAACAGTTAATTCAAAAGGCATTAGAAGTGGTTAAGAAAAATCGTACAACTTTCATTATTGCACACCGTCTTTCTACAATTAAAGATGCTGATCAGATTATTGTGTTAGAAAAAGGAAGTATTGTTGAAAGAGGTAATCATGAAGCGTTAATGTCTTTAAAAGGGAAGTATTTTGAGATGTATGAATCACAACTTCACTAAGTATAGAAAAGTAAAGAAAAGTGTTGATAATTAATATATAAACAATTATAATGATTTTGTAGACAAAAAGTAAATATGATATTTAGGCGCTATTATAAGCTTAATAGGGAATCAGGATAAACCTGAGCTGTCCCAGCAACTGTATGTGAGGACGAAAGAGATAGTAATCCACTGTGAAAGCGGGAAGGAATCTCAAGTAGGATGATTTATAAGCCAGTAGACCTACCTAATTGTCAAATTCTACAATTTCTCCTGGGAATGGGAAAAGTGAATGATAAGCAATATTTTTTGTTTTGCATATCATAAACGACAACCTCATTCTGTTTTGAATGAGGTTTTATTTATATCCTGGGCTATTTGTCTATTAAATTTATAGGAGGAAAAGATATGTTTAAAAACAAAAAATTATTTTATGGTATTTTATCTAGTGTAGTTATGGTGTTAATCGCTGTAGCATTAATATGGGTGTATAATTCTCAAAATAGTCGTAAAGATGTAACGACTACTGATAATGGAATGATGATAACAGTTAAAGTTATTGTTGATGATGAGGTTAAATTAGAAAAAGAAATTAAAACAGAAGAAGAACTTTTATGGGACGCAATTAAAGATGAAGGTATTATTGAAGCAGATGAAAGTCAATATGGACATTTTGTAACTACTGCCGCAGGAATTACAGTAGATTCTGAGAAACAACAATGGTGGTTTATTGAAGTGAATGGCGAGGGAGCTGCTGTTGGTATAGATGATCTAAATATATACGATAAAGATGTTATTGTTTTTGAATTAAAAACTGGTTGGTAATGTGATGTACCTATGACAACAAAAAAACTTGTTATTTTAGCAATGAGTTCAACACTTGTTTTTGTATTTAAAATTGCCCTATTCTTTATACCTAATATTGAATTAGTCACATATTTGTTAATTATCTTTACATTAGTTTATGGATTAAAAGATGCGATAATTATTGCTTTTGTTTATACGATATTAGAAATTATTGTATGGGGAATATCCGAACAATTTTATATATGGGTAATAATTGTTTTGTTAACCGCATTGTTGAAAAAATTATTTAAAGAAAATTTTATCCTATGGGCTATTTATTCTGGACTATTAGGTTTATTGTTTGGACTTTTATGTACCATTCCGATTTTTTTATTAACAGATTATACCTTCGCGTTAACTTATTATATTAATGGATTAAGATATGATGTCCCTCATTTAATAGGTAATTATATTTTCATGTTGTTATTTGGAGAAATAGGTTATAATAAATTGAAAACATTATTAAACCAATACTATAAATAATGGAGGTTATAATGAAAATTTATACAAAAAATGGAGATAGTGGTAAGACGTCTTTATTAAATGAAAGAGTTACTAAAACGAATCTTCGTATAGAAGTGAATGGACAAATTGATGAATTAATGGTGATGTTAGCTTTTCTGATTGAAGATATAAAGGATAAAGAGGAAGTAAAATTATATCAGGATTTAAAAGAAGTATATAAAAATCTATTTATGATAACCTCAATGATAGCTGATGTAAATAATCAATATAACTTTGGTATTAAAGAAAAAAGCATAGATAAATTAGAAAAAGAAATAGATTGTATAACACAAGATTTACCTAAATTAAAACATTTTATTTATTATACAGGTAATCAAACAGCAATGTTATGTCATCAAGTACGTGCTAAAGTAAGAAGTGTTGAAAGAATTGTTGTTGCGTTATATGAAAAAGAAGAGATTGATAATCTAATTTTATTATATTTAAACCGGTTGTCTGATTATTTTTATACATTAGCAAGGTATATTAATATTCAAAGTGGTAATGAAGAAGATACTTTAAACTTCTGATTTTAAGCACCAAGATTAATTTCTTGGTGTTTTTTCTGAATTTCAAAATAATATTCAATATTTTTATCATAATATATGATAGTATAGTTATTTATTATCATTTTAAAAAATTGGAAAAAACAAGTGGTTGATTTAATTATAATACAGTGGTAAAATGTTAAATCCTGATACTAAAACAACAAAAAATAAATGAATATAGTTGTTGACAGAATAGGATATAAGTGATACAATCTATCTCGCTGTTTTAAAAATTTAGATCAATGAAATTGGAAAAAATAAGTGGTTGACTAAGTTATAAAGCAGTGATAGAATCTTAAATCCTGATACTGAAACAACAAAGAAAATAAATGAGTAAAGTTGTTGACAGGATAGGATATAAGTGATACAATCTATCTCGCTGTTTCAAAAATTAAGATCAATGAAATTGGAAAAAACAAGTGGTTGACTAAATAATAAAACAGTGATAGAATCTTGAATCCCGATGTTAAAACAACATAAAAAATAAATACATAAAGTTGTTGACAATGAGGGAAACAAGTGATAAAATCTTATATTGTCGTCGGTAAAACGACAAAATAAAATTAAACAAAAAAGTTGACAAAATTGCGCATAAGTGATATGATAATATGGCGTAATTGTGAGTAGATCTTTGAAAACTAAACAGAACGTTGAATAAACGAACAAGTTAAAACCTTTGAGTACAGAATCAAAAAACCAATGAAATTAATTATATTAATTAATAAATTATTTGGAGAGTTTGATCCTGGCTCAGGACGAACGCTGGCGGCATGCCTAATACATGCAAGTCGAACGAACACTTTTAGTGTTAGTGGCGAACGGGTGAGTAACACGTAAGTAACCAACCTATGAGACGAGGATAACTACTGGAAACGGTAGCTAATACTGGATAGGATATAGAATCAATGATTTTATATTTAAAGATGCCTTAAAGCATCACTGATAGATGGGCTTGCGGCGCATTAGCTAGTTGGTAGGGTAAAGGCTACCAAGGCGACGATGCGTAGCCGACCTGAGAGGGTGAACGGCCACACTGGGACTGAGACACGGCCCAGACTCCTACGGGAGGCAGCAGTAGGGAATCTTCGGCAATGGACGAAAGTCTGACCGAGCAATGCCGCGTGAGTGAAGAAGGTCTTCGGATTGTAAAGCTCTGTTATTAGGGAAGAAAGAACTTAGCAGGAAATGGCTAAGAAGTGACGGTACCTAATGAGAAAGCCACGGCTAACTACGTGCCAGCAGCCGCGGTAATACGTAGGTGGCGAGCGTTGTCCGGAATTATTGGGCGTAAAGCGTGCGTAGGCGGTCTATTAAGTCTGATTTGAAAGCCCATGGCTTAACCATGGAGGGTGATTGGAAACTGGTAGACTTGAGTACAGGAGAGGAAGGTGGAATTCCACGTGTAGCGGTGAAATGCGTAGATATGTGGAGGAACACCGGTGGCGAAGGCGGCCTTCTGGCCTGTGTCTGACGCTGAGGCACGAAAGCGTGGGTAGCAAACAGGATTAGATACCCTGGTAGTCCACGCCGTAAACGATGAGTACTAAGTGTCGGGGGAGACCTCGGTGCTGAAGTTAACGCATTAAGTACTCCGCCTGGGAAGTACGGTCGCAAGACTGAAACTCAAAGGAATTGACGGGGACCCGCACAAGCGGTGGAGCATGTGGTTTAATTCGACGCAACGCGAAGAACCTTACCAGGCCTTGACATCCCAATGACCGGTATAGAGATATACCTTTCCTTTTGGACATTGGAGACAGGTGGTGCATGGTTGTCGTCAGCTCGTGTCGTGAGATGTTGGGTTAAGTCCCGCAACGAGCGCAACCCTTGTTGTTAGTTGCTAACATTAAGTTGAGGACTCTAACGAGACTGCCAGTGACAAACTGGAGGAAGGTGGGGATGACGTCAAATCATCATGCCCCTTATGGCCTGGGCTACACACGTGCTACAATGGTTAGAACAAAGAGAAGCGAAGCGGAGACGTGAAGCAAACCTCAAAAAACTAATCTCAGTTCAGATTGTAGTCTGCAACTCGACTACATGAAGTCGGAATCGCTAGTAATCGCGAATCAGCATGTCGCGGTGAATACGTTCCCGGGTCTTGTACACACCGCCCGTCACACCATGAGAGTTTGTAACACCCGAAGCCGGTGGCCTAACCTATTTATAGGAGGGAGCCGTCTAAGGTGGGACAGATGATTGGGGTGAAGTCGTAACAAGGTATCCCTACGGGAACGTGGGGATGGATCACCTCCTTTCTAAGGAGAAAGAATAAAAGAAAAAGCACACAAAGGTTTAACTTGAATCAAAAGTTCTGTTTAGTTTTGAGAGATAATACTCTCAAGTTTTTATTTTTTTTTAGAAATAAAAAGAAATTGATCTTTGAAAACTGGATAATGTAAGAAAGTAAACACAACAGCAGTGTTTACAAAGGTTGGGTAAAACCAACCAAGAAACAAAGCTTAAGCAAAGAACAAGCGCGTAACTAAATAAAGAAATTTATTTAGAATTATTAGGTTAAGTTAATAAGGGCGCACGGAGGATGCCTAGGCACTAGGAGCCGAAGAAGGACGCAACTAACGGCGAAACGCATCAGGGAGCTGTAAGTAAGCAGATCTGGTGATATCCGAATGGGGAAACCCTATAGGAGTAATATCCTATAACCGCTACCTGAAAAGATAGGGTAGCAGGAGGCATACCCAGGGAACTGAAACATCTAAGTACCTGGAGGAAAAGAAAGAAAAATCGATTTCCTAAGTAGCGGCGAGCGAAAGGGAAAGAGCCCAAACCATGGCAACATGGGGTAATAGGACCACAAAAACAGGATTAATGTAGTATAGACGAATGACGTGGGAAAGTCAACCAAAGAAGGTGAGAGTCCTGTAGTTGAAATACTAGATTAGACTAAGTGGGATCCTGAGTACGGCCGGACACGAGGAATCCGGTCGGAAATCGCGAGGACCATCTCGTAAGGCTAAATACTACCTAGTGACCGATAGTGAACCAGTACCGTGAGGGAAAGGTGAAAAGAACCCCGGGAGGGGAGTGAAATAGAACCTGAAACCGTGTGCCTACAAATAGTCAGAGCCCGTTAAAGGGTGATGGCGTGCCTTTTGTAGAATGAACCGGCGAGTTACGATATAGTGCAAGGTTAAGGGAAGAACCCGGAGCCGAAGCGAAAGCGAGTCTTAATAGGGCGAATAGTATTATGTCGTAGACCCGAAACCGAGTGAGCTAGCCATGTGCAGGGTGAAGGTTGGGTAAAACCAACTGGAGGCCCGAACCGTAGTCTGTTGAAAAAGGCCCGGATGACATGTGGCTAGGGGTGAAATTCCAATCGAACTCGGATATAGCTGGTTCTCCCCGAAATAGCTTTAGGGCTAGCCTCGTTAAAGAGCTTACTGGAGGTAGAGCACTGAATATACGATGGCCTCACCTCGAGGTACTGAATGTAATCAAACTCCGAATGCCAGATAAGTATAAACGGGAGTCAGACTGTGGGTGATAAGGTCCATGGTCAAAAGGGAAACAGCCCAGACCGCCAGTTAAGGTCCCAAAATAAACGTTAAGTGGAAAAGGATGTGGAGACACATAGACAACTAGGATGTTGGCTTAGAAGCAGCCACCATTCAAAGAGTGCGTAATAGCTCACTAGTCGAGTGACTCTGCGCCGAAAATGTACCGGGGCTAAACGTTTTACCGAAACTGCGGATCCAATGGGATGGTAGGGGAGCGTTCTAACAACGGAGAAGCTAGATCGTGAGGACTAGTGGAGATGTTAGAAGTGAGAATGCCGGTGTAAGTAGCGAGAAGATAGGTGAGAATCCTATCCGTCGAAAGCCTAAGGTTTCCAGAGGAAGGCTCGTCCGCTCTGGGTAAGTCGGGACCTAAGGTGAGGCCGAAAGGCGTAGCCGATGGACAACTGGTAGAGATTCCAGTACCACCATAATAACTGATGGAGTGACGGAGAAGGCTAAGGTGAGCCCACGGATGGAAGAGTGGGTCTAAACAGTAAGACAGTATAGAAGGCAAATCCGCTATACGCTAATGTCAAGCTGTGAAAGATAGCAGAATGATGTGAAGCACCTGATGTCAAGCTTCCGAGAAAAACTTCTAGGGTTAATTATTATGGTGCCCGTACCGTAAACCGACACAGGTAGGCGAGGAGAGAATCCTAAGACGCGCGAGAGAACCATCGTTAAGGAACTCGGCAAAATGACCCCGTAACTTAGGGAGAAGGGGTGCTTGTATAAAAGCAAGCCGCAGTGAAAAGGCCCAAGCGACTGTTTAACAAAAACATAGGTCTCTGCTAAACCGAAAGGTGAAGTATAGGGGCTGACGCCTGCCCGGTGCTGGAAGGTTAAGGGGAAATGTTAGGAAACGAAGCATCGAACTGAAGCCCCAGTAAACGGCGGCCGTAACTATAACGGTCCTAAGGTAGCGAAATTCCTTGTCAGGTAAGTTCTGACCCGCACGAAAGGCGTAACGATTTGGGCACTGTCTCAACGGTGGACTCGGTGAAATCATAGTACCTGTGAAGATGCAGGTTACCCGCGACAGGACGGAAAGACCCCGTGGAGCTTTACTGTAACTTGATATTGAGTTTCGGTGTAACATGTACAGGATAGGTAGGAGACTGTGAATCCAGGACGCTAGTCTTGGAGGAGTCGACGTTGGGATACTACCCTTGTTGCACTGAAATTCTAACCTACATCCATAATCGGGATGGGGGACAGTGTCAGGCTGGCAGTTTGACTGGGGCGGTCGCCTCCTAAAGAGTAACGGAGGCGCCCAAAGGTTCCCTCAGAATGGTTGGAAATCATTTGAAGAGTGCAAAGGCATAAGGGAGCTTGACTGTGAGACATACAGGTCGAACAGGGACGAAAGTCGGGCTTAGTGATCCGGCGGTGCCGAATGGAAGGGCCGTCGCTCAACGGATAAAAGCTACCCCGGGGATAACAGGCTGATCACATCCAAGAGTTCACATCGACGATGTGGTTTGGCACCTCGATGTCGGCTCATCGCATCCTGGGGCTGAAGTCGGTCCCAAGGGTTGGGCTGTTCGCCCATTAAAGCGGTACGCGAGCTGGGTTCAGAACGTCGTGAGACAGTTCGGTCCCTATCCGTCGTGGGCGTAGGAAATTTGAGAGGAGCTGTCCTTAGTACGAGAGGACCGGGATGGACATACCGATGGTGTACCAGTTGTTCCGCCAGGAGCATAGCTGGGTAGCTAAGTATGGAAGGGATAAACGCTGAAAGCATCTAAGCGTGAAGCCCCCTCAAGATGAGATTTCCCATTCTTTTAAGAAGTAAGAACCCTTGAAGACTACAAGGTTGATAGGTCAGAAGTGTAAGTGTGGTAACACATGTAGCTGACTGATACTAATAGTTCGAGGACTTAACCTAAATAAATACGAATATTATCATACAAGTATGATATAATTACTTACATTATCTAGTTTTGAGAGATCAATCTCAAAGAAAAAAACATAGTCTAGTGGTAATAGCATAGAGGAAACACCTGTTCCCATCCCGAACACAGAAGTTAAGCTCTATAGCGCCGATGATAGTTCACGCGAAAGTAGGTCGCTGCTAGGCTATTCTTTTTTTTCATATTGGAGGTTTAGCTCAGTTGGGAGAGCATCTGCCTTACAAGCAGAGGGTCGGCGGTTCGAGCCCGTCAATCTCCACCATTTGCCGACTTAGCTCAATAGGTAGAGCAACTGAATCGTAATCAGTAGGTTACGGGTTCAATTCCTGTAGTCGGCACCAGGAACTGTGTCCTGCTAGCTCAGTCGGTAGAGCATTTGACTTTTAATCAAAGGGTCAGAGGTTCGAATCCTCTGCAGGACACCATTTTTATAAATGCGGGTGTGGCGGAATTGGCAGACGCACTAGACTTAGGATCTAGCGTCTTTGTACGTAAGGGTTCGAGTCCCTTCACCCGCACCACTTTAATATGCGAGCGTAGTTTAATGGTAGAACCTCAGCCTTCCAAGCTGACTGTGAGGGTTCGATTCCCTTCGCTCGCTCCAATGATTTTTACAAGTATTATTATATTAATACTTTTTTTATATATATAGAAGTGAGGATTAGTGATGTTATATTATCGTATATACGAAAACAATGAATCAAATGAATGGGTTACGTTTATTCATGGAGCTGGTGGCAGTTCTAATATATGGTATAAACAAATAAGAGATTATAAACAAAACTTCAATGTGTTATGTATTGATTTACGTGGTCATGGGAAGAGTAATCATGTCCTATGGAAAAAGGGAGATAGCTTTCATCACATATCAGAGGAAGTGATTGAGGTTTTAGATTTTTTAAATATTGAATCAACTCACTTTGTAGGGATGTCACTTGGAACTATCATTATACAAACACTTACACGTAGTCATCCTAATCGTGTTAAATCAATGATTTTAGGTGGCGCAATTATACAATTAAATATACGTACTAAATTTTTAATTATGATAGGAAATATATTTAAGCGAATTATTCCCTATTTATGGCTATATAAAGTTTTCGCCTGGATTATCATGCCGAAAGAATGTCATAGTGAATCACGACATGCATTTGTAGAACAAGCGAAAAAAATGTGTCAAAAAGAATTTTGTCGTTGGTTTAAATTAACTAAATCATTAAATCCATATTTGCATCGTCTACAATTAGTGACTAGAGGCATACCAACCCTTTTTGTAATGGGCGCGGATGATTATTTATTTTTAACACCGATAAAAGAACTCGTTAAAAGACAAACGTTTCTAAAGTTAGCATGTATTGAAGAAAGTGGACATGTCTGTAATATCGACCAACCCAAACGTTTTAATAAGATAACGATTAATTTTATTAAACAAATGATATAAAAATCTAATAATTCAATAAAGTAATAATAACTCGTGAATCATATTATTGTGATTATTCGAGTTTTTTTTATTTCTATACTAATATAAGGACTATAACAACACAACGAACAAAAAAAGATTTTGATGGGAATTTTGGAGTTAAATAGATGAATGTAAAGAAATATCAGATGACAGTTTTAGGCTCGATGATGTTGTTGAGTTAGTTGTTGTAAACTATAAATTTTGCACAATATAAGTATAATAATCAAGGGGTTAGGACCTACAAGAAAACCCATTATGGTGAATACACGTATCAAATAAATGGTGATAAGGTTATTTACGAAGAAATAAAACGGTCAAGTTCAACTGATAAAATTACGTATACATACGATGTAGATGGAAAATTATTCAGTATGATTGTCAACAAAAATAATGTAACAACAGAATAATGGTATATGCGAAATTTACAAGGAGATATCATAGCATTACTGGACAATAATGGTACTCAAGTAGTAAAATATACATATGATGCATGGGGAAATAAAATTGATACTTTTGACAATTCAGGAATTGATCTAGCTAAATTAAATCCATATTGTTATCGTGGATATCGATATGATGAAGAGACAGGCTGGTATTATCTGCAATCTAGATATTATAATCCTGAGATAGGAAGATATATTAACGCTAATGATGTTAGTGCTAACTCACCATCAAGTATTAATGGTGTTAACTTATATATGTATTCAGTTAATAATCCAGTTATGGTAAATGTTAATACAGAAAGAGTTGCTCAAGTTTATGGAACGAGTGTAACTAGTTCAATTGTTAGTAGTGGAGAATTATCAACGAATTCGTCAGTTGCAAATAATAATTCAATAGAGAGTAATTATACTTATACTTCTGCATATGATCTTTATAAAAGTGTAGGATTATTTAAAATGCTTTACCAGAAGAAGCTGAAAGAAAGTTAGGGAAAAAATTACAGTCTGTAGATTATTTACTAATACGAAAAAATTTTTTCTTATAAAATATTTGTTATTATTTAACAATGAAAGGAGGAGTATAGACTTCTTTTACATATTAAATAAGTTTATACAAAAAATAATGAGATTAACATTTTATATAATTATAATCCCAATAATTTTATTATTCCTATATACTATTTTGTTATATAGAAATAGAAAAAAGATATTATCATCTATTAATAAAGATATTATATTTAAAAGTAATGCGACATATTTCATAGGAAGTGAATCTATTGGGGGCTATTTAATATTAACAGAAGAAGAATTAATATTTAGACCATATAAAAATAATACCAATGAAATATTGTTAATACCTAAAAATGAGCTTATTCGTATTGAAAGAATTTCAAGTGTAGGTATTTTTCCTAATGGGATGTTAATATTTACTGAGAAAAATGTATTCCATTTTATAGTTTTTAAAAGAAAACAGTGGATGATAAAAATTGATAATATAATAAAAAATATTAAATAGTTTGAAAGTATTATATGAATAACGGAACTTATTTCTGATGTGGAAATATCTATTGGAATACTTAATGGCTTTGGAATATATATTTAATTATGTTATCAACACTACTATCTAAACACGAATCAAGAGGGATGTAATGCAATTAATTCCAAGGTCACAACATACAAGTTCATTATATCAACCACTTCTACATCCAGGAGGTCGTGGAGGATATTCAATATTCTACTAAAAGGAGTGATAGAATGAAATCAGTTGAAGATATAATAAAAAGAGCAGTTGCATTAATATCTTTTTGTGATAGATGTGCTCATGAGGAAGAAGATCTTGAAGGAAGATATTAGAGAAAATCAAAGAAAAATAGTATATAATTGGTTAAAACGGATAGGGTATGACACTTATTTAACAGAAGAAATGATAAACCTGTATTAAAAGACTTTCATCCGACTCTAATGATTGGAAGATTTTATGATTTAAGTAAATTAATGCAGAAAGCAAAATTAGTAGATATTGAAGAGATTAAAAGACAAAGAGATATTGCAATGTTATGGAATTGGCGAGCACAGACTTATGGACTACAAATGACCGAGGATATAAATAAAGTAATAATAAACACATTTAATGAAGATTTAATAAAAACCACAAAAATAAAATTAACAAAAGAAAGTCCCAAGGATTTTATTGCTTTCAATGAACCATATTATTTATTATCTAATAATGAAGTAGTTCAATTAGAACAAATAGCATTATGGAGACAACATGCTTTAGAATGGATATTGAGTGAAGAGGATTGGGATAATGTTCCACTAAGTATTTAATTAATTAAGATCATAACAATTTTTGACAGCTTTTGTAGTTGTCTTTTTTTAATGGTAAATAATAATAAGTAGATGAATACAAATTCGAAATAATTTATCAAGTATTATAGTATACCAATTAAATCTAATAATTAAGACAGAATGATTCAACACTTCTTGTGAATTTTCTACTGTTATATAGGGATAGATTGGATTATATTTGAATAATAAATTAGTAAAATATATACAATAAATAAACGAAAAAGATAAATAAATAACTTTTTTTAGTTTCCTATATTATTAATATAAATAAGAATCAAATTGTGATATAATAAAAACAAACTGATTATAGGTGGTGTTTAAAATGATTTTTGAGGCTCTAAATTCAATCAATAACTCAAATTATTATGAGGTATTTATTCAGGCAGTTGATTTCTTTTTTTTATTTTTGATAATATATTTTTCTTTAAAAATATTAACATTTTCATCTAGAATCGTTAATATTTTTAAGGGACTAATGTATTTCATTTTAATTTATTTGATTTCAGATTTATTAGAGTTAAATTATATGATGAAGTTTTACGATTATCTATTCCAAAATTGGGTTATTTTATTAGCTGTTGTATTTACCCCTGAGTTAAGAATGATTTTAGAACGTGCTGGAAGAAGCTATGCTTCAAATAAAAAAGTAAATGTTGAAAAAATTGGTAAAGATTATATTATTGATGAATTATTAAAAACAACAGAGTATTTATCAAAGAGAAGAATAGGTGCTTTAATTTCCATTGAGCGGAATGAATCACTAGAAGATTTTGTCAAAGAGGCAACCCCTTATAAAATTCGGATATCTAGTGAAGTTTTAACGACTATTTTTATTCCAAGTACACCAGTTCATGATGGTGCTGTTATCATACGTGGAGAAAATATTCTATGTACTCGGGCTGTACTTCCAAATTGTAAGAATGAAGAAGACTTACCACCAAAGGTTGGTACAAGACATCGAGCAGCATTAGGGTTAAGTGAACAAACTGATGCCTTAACACTTGTTGTTTCTGAGGAAACAGGTAACTTATCGGTCAGTTTGAATGGAAAGTTAGATTATGGAATTACAAAAGAAAGTTTACGCTTGTATTTAGATAAATATATTATTACGAAAGTTGTTAAGGAGTAGGAGGATAACATGGAAGAGAATCAATTTTTGATTGTATTGAATATAATAAAATTGCCATTTGTTTTTATTTTCTATCTGTTGTATATGTGCTTATCCCTCTTCATTCCTTCTAAATACGTTAGTAAAATCATTAATATAGAAGCGATTGAAGAATATATGGACATATATTTTAACAATCCGTTATTTCTTAAGTTTATTGCGCTGATTATAACGATTTTAATATTTGTATATATCGACTAGATCAATAGGAGGAAATTTCTTATGAAAAAATATTTTGGAACTGATGGTATCAGGGGAATAGCTAATCAAACATTAACTCCTGAACTGGCCTTTAAATTAGGAAGAGTACTAGGTCACGTACTTAAAAAAAGTAGTGAAAAAATAAATGTTTTAATTGGGAGAGATACAAGGATATCTGGTGAGTTATTAGAATACTCTTTAATTTCTGGGCTATTATCAATAGAAGCAAACGTAATGCGTTTAGGAGTTGTTTCAACGCCTGCAGTTGCTTATTTAACTAAATCATTAAATGCACAAGCTGGTATTATGATTTCAGCATCACATAATCCTTATCCAGATAATGGTATAAAAATATTTGGTAGTGATGGGTATAAGTTAATGGATGATGTAGAGTTAGAAATTGAGCGATTAATCGACGAACCAGATCATTTGGACAGACCAATTAATGATAAAATTGGTGTTGTAGAAAACTATTTTGAAGGTCAACATAAGTATCTATCGTACCTACAAAAATCAATTGATCATACATTTGAAAATATGAAAATCGCTATTGATTGTGCAAATGGTGCAACTTCATTTTTAGCACCACATTTATTCGCTAATTTAGGTGCTGATGTATCATTGATTAATAATACACCTAATGGAACAAATATTAATGTTAACTGTGGGTCTACTAATATTGAGTCAATACAACAATTTGTTTTAGAAAATTCAGTAGATATTGGTTTAGCCTTTGATGGTGATGGAGATCGCTTAATTGTAGTAGATGAAAAAGGTCAAATTATTAATGGTGATTATATTTTATATGTACTTGGTAATTATTTAAGTGAACAAGGTAAATTAAATGATAATACCCTTGTCTCAACTGTTATGAGTAATGTTGGATATTATAAAGCAATTGAAGAAAAAGGTCTTAGTAGTGTTCAAACAAAAGTTGGAGACCGCTATGTTTTAGAAGAGATGCTTAAAAATAAATATAATCTCGGCGGAGAACAATCAGGTCATATCATTTATTTAGATTATAGTTCAACAGGTGATGGATTATTAACCGCATTACAATTAATAAATATAATGGCTGAAAAAGATGTTCCACTTTCAGAATTAACGAAAGAGATGAAATCATACCCTCAAGTATTAAAAAATGTACAGGTTCTTGATAAAGCTAGTGTATTAGATAATGAGGAATTAAAAAGTAAAATAGAAGTGATCAATTCAGAACTTGGAAATAATGGTCGTGTATTAGTAAGAGCATCAGGAACTGAACCATTAATCCGGGTAATGGTTGAAGCTGAAAATGACGAAATATGCGAAAAATATGTCGATGAAATCGTTGAGCTAATTAAAACACTCTTATAATATTATTTTAAGAGTCTATCTAATTACTTTTCGACAAATTATTTTAAGCAAGTAAATATTACTTGCTTTTTTTTGTTGAATATGTCAAAAAAAAAGAAAAATTGAATATACTTAGTGTGAGTAAAGAGTGGGTGATAAGATGATTTGTATCAATCAAATAAAGATAAATGTCGAAATAAGTGGTCAAGGTGATATGAATATTTTATTATTACATGGTTGGGGACAAAGTACAAAAGCATTTACTGAAATTAGTCAACATTTAGCAACCTCATTTACAGTTTATAATATTGATTTACCTGGCTTTGGTTTAAGTGAGAAACCACCTTATCCATATAATACAAAAGATTATGCAGATATCATAAAAGGAATAGTTGATTATTATCAACTGGATAATTTAATCATTATTGGGCATTCATTTGGTGGTCGAATCGCTATTAAGTATACTACGATGTACAATCATGTTGAAAAATTAGTGTTAATTGATAGTGCTGGAATTGTTCACAAGAAAAAATTAAACTATTATTTAAAGGTTTATACTTATAAATTATTGAAGAAATGTTTTTCAATACCTTTCTTAAAAAAATACAAACAAAAATTACTCGGAAGATTTGGTTCTAGTGATTATAAAAACGCAGATAATTTTATGAAACAAATTTTAGTTAAAGTAGTAAATGAGGACTTAAGACATGAAATGAATAAAATTATATGTCCTACGTTACTAATTTGGGGAACAGAAGATAATGAAACACCTATAGAGGATGCTTATATTATGAAAAAGATGTTAGGTGATGCTGGAATTGTTAAAATAGAAAACGCAGGTCATTTTTCTTATCTAGAAAATAGGTATCTATTCTTATCTGTTTTAGATGTTTTTCTAAAAGAAAAGGGGTGATGGAATGAATATATGGTTTAATTTACTATTGATAGGTACATCGATTCTTTATCTTTACATATTGGTTAAAAGATATTTGTATAGTTGTTTTATACTTCAACTAGAACATTATCAATTGGGGAAATACTTAGATTGGTTTTATAAAAATAAAACGAATAAAAAATTACTAATTCCATTGGTTGTATCCTTACTTGCTCTTATTTTAATATTGTTTATTTCTTTTAAATATCTTTTATATTTTGAACTCGTTTTAGGAATTATTACGATGTGGTTTATCAATTATAAACAAGAAAAAAAGAAACTTAAAATCACAAATCGTATGAAACGAATGTTTTCCTTTACATTATTTCTAGCTGTTGTTATATTTGTGATTAATTATTTAGTTCTTAGAAATAGATTTAATATAGGTGAAATAATATTTATATATCTATTAATTAATAATTTTTTGGTTTATGATTTAGTTTTAATTGGATCATTATTAGCACTACCGCTTGAAAAATATTTTCAATATAAGTTTATAATGAAAGCAAGAAGTAAGATTTTAGAAAATAATGAATTAAAAGTAATTGGGATTACTGGTAGTTATGGTAAAACATCAACAAAATTTATCATTGGTGATCTATTAAAAAAAGCATATAATGTGTGTATTACACCAAACTCCTATAATACCCCAATGGGAGTAACTTTAACAGTCAATGAATACTTAAGAAATATTGATGACTATTTTGTTTGTGAGATGGGGGCTTGCCGGGTAGGTGAGATAAAAGAACTTTGCGACATTGTATTTCCTAAAATAGGGGTTATTTCTTCAATTGGTCCACAACATTTAGAGACATTTCGCACGATTAAGAATATTATAAATACGAAGTTTGAATTAGTAGAATCATTACCAAGTGATGGATTAGCGATATTAAATTATGATAATTACTATATTAGAAATTATATTGTTAGAAATAAAATTAAAATTTTAACTTATGGTATTGAGCAATCTAATGTCGATTATTATGCTTTAAATATTCATTATGGAACGTATGGTTCTACTTTTGAAGTTCAATTTCCAAATAAAGAAAGATATTTGTTTAAAACCAAATTACTAGGTAAACACAATATATGTAATATTCTAGCTGGAATTGCCTTAGCAGATTATTTAGAAATAAATATCAAAAAAATAATTGTAGCAGTTGAACAACTAGAACCTGTAGCTCATCGATTAGAATTAAAAAGTTTCTCTAACTATCATGTGATAGATGATTCATTTAACGCAAATATTGAAGGATGTGCGAATGCATTAGATATTTTAAGTCATTTTGATCAAAAGAAAATTATTATAACACCAGGGATGATTGAACTAGGTAGAGAACAATATGATCATAATTATCGATTTGGTGAAAAAATTGCTCAAATATGCGATTATGTTGTCTTAGTAGGTAGAAAACAAACAAAACCAATTCGGGATGCTTTAATAGATATTCAATTTCCTGAAGAAAACATTTTTGTCACAAATCAATATGAGGAAGGTTTTAAACACATCATCGACCATTTTAAAACTAATTTTACAGTTTTAATTGAAAATGACTTACCTGATAATTATAGTGAGAATTAAGGATAAGGGTGGCGATTTAACTTGCGTTTAAATGTTGGTGTAGTGTTTGGAGGAAAATCGGTTGAACATGAAGTGTCGATTATTACTGCTTTACAAATGATTGAACAAATGAATCAATTAAAGTATAATCCAATCACTATCTATTTATCCAAAGAAAATGATTTTTATTATCATGAAAATATGAAGGATATCGCATTCTTTAAAGATTTAAATCAATTAAATATGGTGGCGAAAAAAGTTATATTTGATAAGAAAAACAATAGACATCAATTATTATCTATATCGAATAAAAAGATAAAGAAATTATTTGACATTGATCTAATTTTTCTAGTAGTTCATGGATCAAATTGTGAAGATGGAACTTTATCAGCTTATTTTGAAATGTTAGATATTCCTTATGTAGGAAGTTCAGTCTTATCTTCAGCAATTAATCAAAATAAATGGAAAATGAAAGAACTATTAGCGTATAATGAGATTCGTGGTGTACCTTATTATGGATTTTATGAAAGTGATTTTTATGAAAATGAAGTTAATATATTTGAAAATTGTGAAAAGATAGGATATCCACTTATTGTTAAACCAGCTTCACTTGGGTCTAGTGTAGGGATAAAAAAATGTTTTAATCGAGAAGAACTTCATCAAGCGATATTAGATGCTGTACAGTATGATACTGAAGTACTTGTGGAAAAAGTTATTGAAGACTTAGTAGAATTAAATTGTTCAGTATTAGGGGAATGTACGAATTTAGAAGCTTCTGTTGTTGAAAGGGTCATTCAACAAGATGATATTTTAAGTTATCAAGATAAGTATTTACGAGGAAGTAATAAAAATAGTAAAGGGATGGAATCTACAAATCGAGAACTGCCTGCAAATATCAGTGATGCACTAAAAGAAGAAATACAGAAAGTAGCGATAAAAGCTGTTAAGGTTATAGGGGCGAGAGGGGTATTAAGAATTGATTTTTTATATGATGATAAGAATAAAATCTTATTCCTCAATGAAATAAATACAATTCCAGGCTCTTTAGCGTTTTATTTATGGAAAGCAAAAGGTTTGAAGTATAAGGAGTTAATAGAAAGATTAATAAAACTTGCGTTAAAGACTTATCGTATCAAAAATTCAAAACTTATTTCTTATGATACAAACTTACTATCACTTCCAACAAATTTAAATAAAGGTAAATTTATGAAATAACCCATTTCAATTTTTTCTAAATATAGTGGTAATTATTTCTTAACATTAACATTAGATGTATAGTATGCTAGAATAGTAATTGAAGTGGAGGAATAAAGATGCGTAAGTATAATAGGAGGATTTTAACAGCGTTAGTCGTAGCGTATAAAAAAGGGATTATTAATCGAAAACCATTAAATAAATGGTTAGATTTTAGTGAAATTTATTATCATACAATGAAATATGTATCTTATTTTATAATATTTTCTTTTATTTTTGTGATTTTAGATGATAAAATTAACAGATACGATGAAAGTATTTATTTTGGTAAATACTTTATTCAGGAGTCAAAAATACTATCAGGATTAATTATTGGTATAATAGCTTTTAATCTTTATCGTTTAATTAAATATTATATACAGGTGTATACAGTGATAAAAGCAATGAAGCAATACAAGGCAACAGAGGATGATGTTGAAATTTTAAATAAGGTAACTTTTAAGATACATGTGTAAAAAATATAATTTATAAAAGTAAAATAAACGTTCAATCAAGAACGTTTATTTTTTTGCAATGATAAAGAAACGATGACAAGTAATATCTAAGTATCTTATTTCTTGTATCATTTTATGAATTTTAATTAATTGATTTCTATATTTTTAAACCGAAAAATCAGGAATTTGCCAAGGAATAGCTTTCAGGTAATAGATAATGGAACAATGAAACTCAAGAATAAACCAATATTTTTATCTATTGGCTAACTATCTATCAATACCATGTATTGTAAGCTGACTAATTGGAATTATAAAAAAACATTGCCTATATATGAGCGACTGAGATAATGTAGATGGTTGTAAGTGGGCAATATGTTACTTATTAGTTTATTTTTGTGGCTACTATGTTAATTTTTTATGTTATAATAAATGAGTAAAACATGGTAAAAAAATAAGTATATGTACAGTTTAAATAAGGGGATAGGGATACAATGAACAGTGATGAATATATTAAAAAATTCAATAAATCGTATAAAATCATAATGTCAAATGACAGTAAATATATAGCAAGAACTAGTGGAGCATCAATATATATACATGACACAATAACTTTTGATCAAATAGCAGTATTTAAAGATGTAAAACATGCTAATCAAATTAAATTTTCATCTGATAGTAAAAGATTAGTGTCAAAGAGTGCAGAACGCAAGTTTGTTGTATATGACTTAGAAAACATGAATTTAATAAATAAAATATATATTAGAAAAACAAGACAACCACAAGATGGGGAATTCTGTTTTTCAAAAGATAATAAGTTTATTTACAATACAGTTTATACAAATGAATTATTGGGATATATTTCGAAGATAAATATTGAAAGTGGAGAAACTGAAATAATCTACAGTCCTGAGAATTGCGTATTTAATGGTGCGCGGTATATTAGTGAAAAAGATAAATATGTATTTACTGGATTTGAAAGAGGTAAGTTTAGAAATGTAGAGTTTGTAGTTGAATATGATGAAAATCAAAGCAAGTTCAAAAGAATAGATTTAAAGCATGATTTCAACACTTTCATATATCATGGATTAACTAAAAAATTTATTGTTAATAGTTTAGCAAGTAAAAATATTCTTTTTATATCTAACAACTACAGAAAAATACTGAATAAGTTAAGCCCTTTATCATTAAATACAACTAAAATAAGTTTTTTCGATGTTTTGAACTCATCTAAAAAACTTAGAGAAAAGTTAAATCAAAATGAAGAAAAAGTTAAAACTTTAAAGGAAATTTATGAAAAGAACGCGATTGAAATTTCATTAGATGGGAACATTAAACATTTTAATATTTCTAATGGTGGTAAATATTTGGCTGTAGCAACAACCAATAGAATCAAGATATATGATTTAGCAACTTTAAAATTATTAGATCAAATTGAAAATCAATATACATGCTATGTTTCATTTAGTCCTGATGATACTTTAATATTAGTTGGTACATGGAGTCATGGGTTTATTTACCCTTTTGATATCAAAGGAAAATTACATGATCAGTGAAATAATATTAAATTTATTTAGTATATATAAAATACTATTGACACTTGCAACCATCTACATCATCTCAGTTGCTCAAACACAGGCAATGGTTTTTTATTGTGAATACATAGGTCAACTTGCTATACATCCTATTGGTGTCATGTTATAAGTAGCAACATTGAAAAATTAGAAGAGATGTAGGTATTAATTGGAAGATTATGTTAAAATTTATATATACAAACCTCATATTGGGGGGGGAGATAAAATTGAAAGAAAATCCAATTGCAGCACATCAATTTTGTACATCAAATAGGAAAATGTTAGAAAAGGATAATTTGTGTGGATGTTTTTATTGTCTTGAAATCTTTAATCCAAAAGGAATTACAGGTTGGATTGAAGATAGAGATGGTGATACAGCACTGTATCCTTATTGTAATATAGACTCAATAATTAGTAAAAGCAGTGGTTATCCTTTAACAAAAAAATTTTAGAAAAAAATAAACCAACACTGGTTTGGATAAGGTGCTTTTAACATCTATTAATCTTCAATGGTCAAGTAGCCTAACCTTTTATCAATGACAGGTGTAGCAAGTTGACATATACAAAAACAATAAAAAAACATTGCCTCTGTATTTGCAACTAAGTCAGTAGTATATGACTTGATTGCAGTGGCAATGGTTTTCATTATTTCTAGCATATATTATTGAATTGTAGATATATTTATAAATCCCATAATATGGTATACTTTAATATAAGGGGTGGTGATAAGGTGCTTTATTTTGATGAAGTAATTGAGGACTATGAAAATAAAAAAGATTTCATGTCAATAATTAATTATTTGATTAGTAAGTATTCAATTAATAATGACGATGATATACTGGCTACTATTATTGTATATGCTTGGTACATATATATTGAAGGTGGCTGTATATACGGTAATGTGAATTATGATATTGATTTTTATGAAGATACATGGTCTAAGTATATTGATTCTGTAGTAAAAGAAAATAATTATACTTTAAAAAGTTATTTTTTCACTGCCTATACTTTAATACTCCATGGATTTATGATTAAAGATCAATATGAAGATTTAGGGTATCAAATGCTTGAGAATATCAAACCAAATAAAGGTGATATTTATTATGATTTAGCACATTTGCTCTTAAACAGAAGACAAAAAGGCAAGTTTTTTACACTTAAAAAAAGTAAGGTGCTTACATTTAATTTAATAGCTAAATATTTCAATAACAAATCAATACTAGATGAGTACTTTATTGAAATGTTTGTATCAAGACATCCAGCAGGTCCACTTTCATTGGAAGAACTAGTTTATGATTTAGACCCTTATTATGACAACAAATGTACTATTAATGGTAATTGCTTATACATAAATATAAATAAGCACTTTATTATCAAAGTAGTATTGGCAGGGTATTTTAATGTATATATAAATGATGTTTATTATTATAATATAGACGGTCAGGACATAGTTGGAGTCTTAGATGAAATAGCACTTGATGAAGAATATGTAATTCAATATAAACGGAAAATAAAATTTATTCAGAAGAATAAGTTTGAGTTAAGTAAGTATATAAAGAAAAAGAATTTCATAAAGATTTTTGATGTTAATAATGTAATATTTGATCCACAAGCTAATTAATGTATGAATGTAAAAACTTTCTTCAATACTCATAAAAGTCAAAACCATTGCCACTGCAATCAAGTCATATACTACTGACTTAGTTGCAAATACAGAGGCAATGTTTTTTTATTGTTTTTGTATATGTCAACTTGCTACACCTGTCATTGATAAAAGGTTAGGCTATAAGACCTACAATTAAATAAACCTAAATTAACCAATAACCTTTGTTGTAGTTGGTTTTATCTGTACCTTTATTACTACTATCTAGAGAGATAAAAACAGTACTTGCATTGCTTAGTGTTGTTTAAATAATAATCATCTAAAGAAAATAGTAGTTAAATGATATAATAAGTTTAGATTGCTAATATAAGACAATAATCTATGTGGTAAATCTTTTGAAAAAAATTGAATGAAACAGGGGGGTTGTTTTCTTATTTTAAAGTATTATTAAATATAATTAATAAAAGTAAAATAAACGTTCAATTATGAACGTTTATTTTTTTGCGATGATAAAGAAACGATGACAAGTAATATCTAAGTAGCCTGTTTCTTTTATCATATTATGAATTTTAATTAAATGATTTCTATATTTTGCAATAGAGAAATCTGGAATTTGCCAAGGAATTGCTTTAAGGTAATAAATAATGGCACCAATGTCATAAAATCGGGTTTTTGTTATATCTTCTTTTTGTTTAAGTATCGTGAAATGTTCATCTTGTAGTTTATTAATCGCTTCATCTAAGTTCCATGAGGCATAGATACTCTCTTCTGATTCTAATAAGCTATTTAATTCTTGATCGTTTTTTCCCCCCACTTGTTGGGTAATAAAATATCCATTGGGTAAAAGTATTCTTTTTAGTTCCTTTGAACTAAAGGCTTCGTGACGATTTATTATGAAATCAAAAGAATGATCATCAAATGGTAATCTATTATCATCTTCTATCTGATAAACATGAACACCGAGTGGTTCTAAGCGATCTTTTGCGATTTGAACATTTGGTGGGTATCCCTCTGTAGCACAAGTGTATTTAGGAAGTGGTAAGGTCGATAGAAACTCTCCACCACCTGTACCCATATCTAATAAAGATTTACTTTCTGTAAGTTCTCTTAAAACTTCAATAGTATAATTCCATGATAAAGGAAATTCTACCATTCGACTACTTTGATTTAAATAAGAAAAGTCCCACCCTTTAAATGTTTGTTCACTATCTCTTAATAAGTTATTGAATAATGTTTCATTTTTTATAATCATATTTTTTATTTCGTAATGATTTTATCAATGATACCATATTCTAAGGCTTCATCAGCAAACATGAAATAATCACGCTCAGTATCACGTTCAATGACTTCAACGGGTTGATTTGTTTTTTCAGCCAGAATTTTGTTCATTCTATTTTTTATTTTAATAATTCGTTCAGCTGCAATTCTTATTTCAGTTGCTTGTCCTTGTGTTCCACCTGATGGTTGATGTATCATGATTTCACTATTTGGTAATGAGTAACGTTTACCTTTTTCTCCACAAGCAAGAAGAAACGATGCCATTGAAGCAGCCATACCACAACAAATAGTACAAACATTTGGTTTAATATATTCCATGGTATCGTATATAGCCATACCAGCTGTAATAACGCCTCCAGGGCTATTGATATAGAGTTGAATATCTTTTTCACTATCCTCACTAGCGAGAAATAGAAGTTGAGCTATAATGCTGTTAGCGAGTTGGTCTGTAATCTCACCACTTAATAATATAATTCTATCCTTTAATAAACGAGAGTAAATATCATACGCACGTTCACCTTTTCCGGTTTGTTCAATTACTGTTGGTACTAAATTCATAGATTAAGTAGCCTCCTTTTAAATTTATATATTAGATTCTAACATGAATCATACAAAACAACAATTGAAAAAAATGTAAAAATTAGGGAAAAAGTTGTATTTAACAATAATATTCTCATTTTTATGATTAAGGTAAGCATAATATATATAAATTATGATATTTTAATAGTATATAATAAATATGATAATGATTGTAACATTTGAAAATTAAAACAAGTAGACCAAAGAAATTAATGTAAAGTAGTTGACATCATACGATATATTGATATAATTAATGTAAATAGTATTACACGTGAGTAGGTGGTTAAATGAGTACCAATTTCCGTGAAGTGTTAAAAAAAATTGGCATAACACAACAAGAATTAGCGGATTATCTTGGCATTTCAAGACAATACTTAAATAATTATTTAGATGAGACATTAGAAGAACCGAAAATTCCCCAAAAATATTTTGACAATATATTATTTTTATTTGAATGTAAGACAAGAGATGAAATATATGATGATGCATTTATAAGAAATGCCAAAACTATTAAAAAACGGATGGGGATTGTTAAGTCTACAAAAGAAAGTATTGACAACTTATTTAATATAGAACACGAAAAGAAAATGGAACTGTTTAAAATAGTGGAGTATTTTCAAAATTTAATAAAATTAGATCAAGATTTATTAGAATCATTCGCTATCTTTATGGAGAATATTACTAAAGAAGAGTCTTATCGTTCTTTACTAAGTTATATTGGTAAAAAATATGTTTTAATTCAGTTTGATGATCCACGTTTTAATTCAGATATAGATAAATGTAGAGAAGCTTTGTTGAATGAAGTGTTTGATGAACCAAATTTGAATTTTGAGGAATATAAAGATAAATATGAGAAATTTGTTAATAGTACTAAAAAACAAAATGAAATTGATTTAGGGGCACTTAAAAAGTCTCTGTCGGAATTAGGATATACGAATATCTCACAAAAAGAAGTTGTTGATTTGCTTAAAAAGTATAATGAAATTAAAAATACAGATAAAGAAAAGGAATGATAAGCATGAAAAAAACAGCGATTGTTTTAGATTTCAATCCAAAATTAAAAATTGAAAAGACGTCAAAACATTATGATATATATATCTTAGATCGATATCATGACAAAATTGCGCGTGTTGAAACAAGTGATGATAATGAACTAAGTAATGCTTTACTAGAAGAGATGACAATTAATGAGTTTTATCATATAATTGCCCCTCATTATAAAGACCTTTTCTGTCTATTTTTAAGTTATCATTATAGTGATATAGAGGATCACCTATTAACACAAAATATTAATCAAAACAGAAAAAAACTTGAAGCAAAGATGTTTACATATTTAATAAATTATAAAAATCAAAGTAAAAAAGCAATTATTCAGAATACTTTAGATATGATTGATAAAGAATACGCGATTAAAGATGTGATAGTGCGTATCCATAAGATTCGTAAAAAAGAGAGTTTTTCATTAAACGATATTCTTATGCGATATATCTTTTGTTTACAATAATAATGAAACATCAAATATTATGAAAAAATATTTGATGTTTTTTTTATTTTATGAAGTTATTGAATAATCACCTCTTGTTTCTATTGAAAATATAATAAAAATAGAAATTAAGAAACAGGTGGTTATTTGAGAGATATTTTTTATCGGTTAAATAGGATCCGGATTTTACGAAATATTCTATTTTTAAGTGCATTCATTTTTTTCATGTTAGTTATGTTAATAAATCATATAATGACAAAAGAGGAATGGTTATATGCTTTACTTATATTTGATAATGTAATAGTATTGGTAATATTAATATATTTTATTGAAGTGAAAGTAGGAAAGGATTATAGTATATTATATTCTCAAGAATTTATACCTTTACTGCTTAAATCAATTAGTCCTAATTTTCATTATGAGATAACACCAAGAGAATTTAAGGGGAGTTTAATAAATGTTTTTGATTATGATAGTAAGATAAACATTAACCATCTTGTGCATATGAAGGATTCTTTAAATGAATATTGGTTTTATGATGCACAAGTATATTATAAAAGTTCTTTGTTAAATAAAATAGTTCAATTTAAAGGTTATATTATTGTTTTACCTATAAAAAATGAAGAAGATTTAATTATTTGTCAAAAGAAATTTTATTTAGGTTGTTGTAAAGAATTGAATGAATTAAATTTTAGAGATTATAAAGTATATAATAAAAGCCATCAAGTACTTAATCTTGATTTATTTAATCGATTGAAACAAGTGATATTAAAATATCCAAAGTTAGAATCATACGCTTCTTTAAATCATAAAATGATGATTTTTAAATCAAATCGTATCAGTTTCTTTAGAAAACCAATATTTAAAAAAATTAATCAATCTTTCTTTGAATTTAAAAAAGACGAATTTGAAAAAATAAATGATATGGTAGTAAATTTTATTAAATGTTATAAATAAGGAATTTCAATAATTGGAAAATTAATGGTATAATATTAAATAGGGAGGCGAGATAGATGTTGGAAGAAATTTATCAAAAGATTGATCAATATAAAAAAAATGGATGGAATACTATTATAGTGTTGCTTATTATTAGTTGTATGTTATTTTTATTACTTGTGTATCGTTTGTTTAATGCTCAAAAGGTAACATTTTTATTGCTAGCATTTGGTAGTGTAGTTACTGCTAGTTTAATAATCGCTATTATAGTGATAGTTAAAAATTCAAAAAAAATAAATAAATTGGTACAAGAAGAACTACTACCATACATGCTTAGACAAGTCAGTATTGATTATCAAATGACGGATGATGTTTTTATGAAAGAAGAAGTAATTAGAAGTCTCATCATTAGTCGTTATGGTTCTTTTAAATCTTTTAAAATTGTGAAGGGTAATGTAAATCATATTCCGGTACGTTTTAGTTTTATATATGATATTGTATCAACAGGTCAAAGTTCATATGATGTATTTTCGGGAACGTATATTAGTTTTCAAACAAATCAAAAGGTTGATGGTTTTGTTCAATTAAGAGATAAAGGTAGGGCTGAAAAAAATAAAAAATTAGAAATAGATACTCATCAATATAAAAGCGGTATTGCGAATCGATTTAGTGATATTCGTTTTTTTACTAGCCAAGACTATTTAGCAGAGAAGTATTTTACTGAGGAATTAGTTAAATTGTATTCAGAAATAAAAAAAGAGTATAAAAAAGGGTTTTATTTAACCATTATGGATAAAGAATTAGTAATTGGAATTCATAATAGAAAGAATTTATTTCAATTTGGATTTTTTAAAAAGTTAAATCAGGAATGTATTGATAAACAATTGAAAGAATATCATAAATTAAATCATATAATAAATGAAATAACAAAGTATATTAATGATTATATTAATAATTAAAGATTATGTATTCTAACATAATCTTTTTATTTGGACGCTTTAGTTATATTTTTCATTTCAAAGGAAAAATAGTCTAAATAGTTAATTAAAAGTGTTTAATATGGTATAATTACAACGATAATAATAGATAGAGGTGAATATAATTGAAAGTTGCACTTGGAAGTGATCATGCTGGTTATGATCTAAAACAATCAATTAAACAAATATTAGATGAAATGAAAATAGAATATACTGATTTTGGAACTGATGAAGCAATCAGTTGCGATTATTCAGATTATGCGATTATTGTTAGTGAAAAAGTCGCAAAAGGTGAATATGATAGAGGAATATTAGTGTGTGGTACGGGGATTGGTATGAGTATTGCTAGTAATAAGGTTAAGGGGATAAGAGCAGCACTCATCGAAAATATTTATTCAGCTAAGGTAACAAGAGAGCATAATAATAGTAATGTATTATGTTTAGGTGGTAGAGTAACCGGTCTTGAAGTCGCAAAAGAAATCGTTAAGACTTGGTTAGGTACTGATTTTATAGGTGGAAAGCATGAAAGACGGGTAGGTAAAATAACAACCTATGAAAATTTAAATAAATAATTGGAGGGAAAGTATATGAGTGTATTAAAGGAAAAAGATCCGATAATTTTTGAAAACGTAAAATTGGAGTTAGAAAGACAAAGAAGAAATTTAGAAATGATTGCCTCAGAAAATTTTGTATCAGAAGCAGTTTTAGAAGCACAAGGGTCTGTATTAACAAATAAGTATGCGGAAGGTTATCCGAACAAACGCTATTATGGTGGATGTGTCAATGTTGACAAGGTAGAGGATATCGCAAGAGATCGACTAAAAAAATTATTTAATGCCGAACACGTTAATGTTCAACCACATTCGGGTTCTCAAGCTAACATGTCTGCATATATGACGATTTTAAATCATGGCGATACTGTCTTAGGGATGGATTTAGCCCATGGTGGTCATCTAACGCATGGTCATCCATTAAACTTTTCAGGGAAAAGTTATCAATTTATAAGTTACGGTGTATCAAAAGAAACAGAAACAATTGATTATGAAAATGTGAGACAAATTGCATTAGAGAAAAAACCAAAATTGATTGTAGCTGGCGCTAGTGCTTATCCAAGAGAAATTGATTTCAAAAAATTTAGCGAGATTGCTCAAGAAGTGGGTGCTTATTTTATGGTTGATATGGCACACATAGCTGGTCTAGTAGCAGCTAATCTTCACATGAGCCCTGTACCATATGCTGATTTTGTAACATCAACTACGCATAAAACATTACGTGGTCCTCGTGGTGGAATTGTTTTAACAAAAGAAAAATATGCTAAAGAATTAGATAAAGCAGTATTTCCAGGAATGCAGGGTGGTCCTTTAATGCATGTTATTGCTGCTAAAGCAGTTAGTTTTTATGAAGCATTACAACCTGAATATAAGGAATATATGCAACAGGTAAAAGATAATGCGAAAAAATTATCTGATAGTTTAAAAGAAAAAGGATTTAGAATTGTTTCAGGTGGAACTGATAATCATATGGTATTAGTTGATGTGAAATCTAGTTTTAATGTAACAGGAAAAGAAGCAGAACATTTATTTGACGAAGTTGGAATAACAACGAATAAAAATATGATCCCATTTGATAATGAAAAACCATTTGTGACTAGTGGTATTCGTTTAGGAACACCTGCTTTAACTACTAGAGGGTTAACATTAGTTGATATGGAAGAAATCGCAGACATAATGTATGAAACTTTGAAAAATAAAGAGGATAATAACAATATAGATGTTCAAAGATATCGCGTTAAAAAAATAACTGAACGTTATCCACTATATCCCAAATTTTAAATAGTAGTTTTATATCTTAATCTCAAGTGTGTTATATAAAACAACAGTATAATTAGTTAATATATAAATCCCTTGTAATTTATCGAAAAAAAGCAATCAAAATTATGGTATTTTGAGCCAAATTTTGATAGAATTATACTGTTGTTTAAATAAAAAGGAGAGTTGTAAATGCATAGTATTAAAGATGACAATTTAGTATTAGTTATAGACCATCCCCTAATTACCCATAAATTGACACAAATCCGTAAAAAAGAAACTGGTACGAATGAGTTTCGAAAAATTGTCAATGAAATTGGTGGATTGATGGTTTATGAAATAACAAGGGACTTAGGTTTAGAAGATGTTAATATTGAGACTCCTGTAGAATCTATGACAGCTAAGCAATTATCAGGAGAAAAACTAGTTATTTGTCCAATTCTTCGAGCAGGACTTGGGATGGTAGATGGTATTTTACAAATGTTACCATCAGCACGTGTAGGTCATATTGGTTTATATCGTGATGAGGAAACCCTACAACCTGTTGAATATTTTGCAAAATTTCCTAATAAATTAGATGAAAGATTGGTTATCATTGTTGACCCAATGCTAGCTACAGGTGGTTCAGCCATAAGTGCTGTTGATATTGTAAAAAAACGTGGCGCAAAAAACATTAAATTTGTATGCTTGGTAGCAGCACCTGAAGGAGTAGCTGTATTAAGGGACAAGCATCCTGATGTACCCGTATATATTGCCGCTTTAGATGAAAAGCTAAATGAAAAAGGATATATCGTCCCAGGATTAGGTGATTGTGGAGATAGAATTTTTGGGACAAAATAGTTTGGTATATATATGAATAAAGAGAATAAAGAAAAAGCAAAATATACTTATGAGGAATTAAGTGAAAAATACCTCGAAAAAAAAGTGTTAGATAAAAAAACGAATAAGATGAAAAGTTTGGCATCTGATTATCAAATGATTGTTTCATTTATAGTGACACTTGTTATTTTAATTTTTCTTGGAATATTTTTAGGAAACAAGCTAGATCAAAAGTTAAAGACCTCACCATTATTTATACTCCTATTTACTTTCTTAGGGATTGGAGCGAGTTATCGTAATTTGATTAAAGATGCAAATAGAAAAAAGTAAAGGAAGTCCTATTAAATGAGTGATAATCAAGATTTTAATACCACTTATCAAAAAATAATTGGAATATCATGGGTAATCATGATTTCTGTAATTATCATATTAAGTTTAGTATCAATAATATTTTTATCTGAACAACCTTGGTATAGTCTACCAATCAGTTATTTATTAGGTGCGATGACCAATATTTTTGCATTTAACTTATTAAAAAATAATATTGCCAATATAACAGCTGATAGTAAAAATGCCATTGCAGGTTCTTTTACGAATTATGCAGTTAGATTGATGATTTATGCTTTTGTATTATTTATAAGTTTTAACAATGATAAATTAAACCCTTATGTAGTCGCATCAGGCTTTATAACGGTTCGAATTGCGATTTATATATACTCATTGTTAAATAAAAATAAGTAGAAGGGAGGGGAAATCTTGAGTAATAGTCATGGTAAAAAAGTTATCCCATTCAAACGATTATTTTCAGTTATTCTTCCAATCTTATCAATCGTTTTTGGTTTCTTTTTAGTAGTTGCTATAATAGGTTTTGTTGTGAATTTACTTTTTGAGTATGAGAATGTTACGATAAATGATGAAACAAAGAGAATGTATCATCTTAAATGGGTAGAGAGTGATACGTTTGTAATCGTACCACATGTCGTGTCAATTATTATTATTGTCATATTTTTAATCATACTCATGCTTGTGATTAACCGGAAAATAAAGAAAGCAGATCCACTTAAAAAACCGAAAGGGCTATTATTACTTGTGGAGATATTTGTAACAACAATTGATAATTTTACTGTAGACATGCTAGGAGAAAAGTTTAAATCATTTGCACCATATCTTGGCTATTTAGCGATGTATTTATTTGCCGCAAATGTATTTGGTCTGATAGGATTTACACCTCCTCCAACTGCTAATCTAACAGTTACCTTAACCTTTGGGTTAACTACCTTTTTCTTAATTAGATATTATGGAATTAAGTATAATGGATGGGGGCATTTTAAATCATTATTTAAACCTATTCCATTAACGCCTATGAATATCATAGGAGAATTAGTTGTTCCAATTTCGTTATCTCTTCGTTTATTTGGAAATATCCTAAGTGGAACGATTGTAATGGCATTATTATATGGTGGAATTGGATTGGTGGTTAATGCCTTATCTCTTAAATACCTCCATATGAATTTTGAATATGGTGAATTATTTGCACCATTCATAGGAGTGCCATTATTACATGTTTATTTTGATTTATTTGCGGGGTTCATTCAAACCTTCGTGTTTATCTTGTTAACTTCGGTGTTTATTTCAACCGCATCAGAACAATAAAAAAAAATATTTTAGGAGGAATTTTAAATGTTAGATTTATTGACAAATGTATTAGATGTTACAAGTAATGTATTAGCTACAACTGGTATCGATAATAAAGCGTATGCTTATTTAGGTGCTGGGATTGCGATGGTAGCTGGACTTGGGCCTGGTATTGGGCAAGGTCTTGCTGCAAGTAAAGCATGTGAAGCTGTTGGACGTCAACCTGAAGCTGCTGGTCCTATCCGTTCTATGATGTTAGTAGGACAAGGTGTTGCTGAATCAACAGGTATATATGCATTAATTATAGCAATAATCTTAATTTTTGTAGTGTAATTATAGTTTAAAATTATATCGAGGATTAGCCTCAAATAGAGTTAATAAAGGAGGCATATTGTGGGAGAATTAAGTGAAAAACTTTCGGACTTGGTTCGAGGCGGATTGTATCCAAATCCAATCACATTTCTAACGCAAGTTATTGCTACATTAATATTGTTTTATTTATTAAAGCGATGGGTATGGAAACCAATGCGTGAGTTTTTAGCTAAACGTAGCGATGTGATTGTAGGAGAATTAGAGAGTGCTAAACAAGCACGAATTGAAGCAGAAAAGTTAAAAGAAGAATATACTACTGATTTAAATAATGCTAAAGATGAAGCGGGAAGAATTATTGAAAATGCTCGTATTCAAGCACTAGAAACGAAAGAAATGATGATATCTGAAGCTGAAAAAGAAGCTTCTTATAAATTAGAAAAAGCAAAAAAAGACATCGAGCAAGAACGCTTGAAGGCTGAAGCAGAATTAAAAACTGAATTAATAGATATCGCATTCTCTGCTGCTGAAAAATTAGTGGATGAAAATATTGATGATAAAAAGAATCGAAAATTAATTGATAAATTTATTACAGAGATAGGGGAATAGTAGATGGGAAAAGAATTTACTAAAGAATATGCTACTGCCCTATTTGATTTGTCATTAGAGAAAAACAGTGTTGAATCGATAAAGGAAGAGTTAATTATCATTTCAGCTGCTTTTTTAGAAAATAAAGATTTTGAAAAGTTGTTATCACATCCACAATTAAGTAAAGAAAATAAAAAAGATATTGTAAACAATGTCTTTAAAGAACTAAATTCAACACTACTTCATTTTTTATATGTGATTATAGAAAATGACAGAGTTAATGATATTAAGTTTATTAATAAAGAATTTAGTAAACTATATAATGCGTATAATGAAGTGATTGACGTTGAAGCTAAAACAACCATTCCATTAACTGAAGATCAAATTGGAGTTTTAAAAAACAAATTATCAGTTAAATATCGTCATAAAATAAGAATTGATAATATAATTGACCCTTCAATTGGTGGAGGTATGCTTTTAACAATTAATCATGAAGTTATGGATTATACAATTAAAAATCAATTGCGAAATTTAAAATCACATATTTTAAAACAAACTTAGGCAAGGTAGGTGAACAACGTGGCAATAAAACCAGAAGAAATAAGTGCGCTGATTAAAGAACAGATAAAAAATTATGAAACAAAATTAGATACCTCTGAAACTGGAACGGTTATTAAAGTTGGAGATGGTATTGCTTTAGTTCATGGATTAGATCATGCAATGTCTGGTGAATTATTGATTTTCCCTAATGATTTGTACGGAATGGTACTGAACCTTGAGATTGGCCATGTTGGGGTTATATTATTAGGTAATACGAAATTAATAAAAGAAGGCGACACCGTAAAACGGACAGGAAGAATTTTAGAAGTTCCTGTTGGAGAGGAATTAATTGGGCGAGTTGTTAACCCTTTAGGACAACCTATAGATGGAGAGGGACCAATAAAGACAACTAAAACAAGAACAGTAGAAAGAAAAGCCTCTGGTGTTATGGCAAGAAAATCAGTACATCAACCGTTACAAACAGGTATTAAAAGTATTGATTCCTTAGTACCTATTGGTAGAGGTCAACGTGAATTAATTATTGGTGACCGTCAAACTGGAAAAACAACAGTAGCTGTAGATTCAATATTAAATCAAAAAGGTCAAAACTGTATTTGTATATATGTAGCGATTGGTCAAAAGGAATCAACAGTTGTTAGTGTCGTTGAAACATTAAGAAAATATGATGCGCTTGATTATTCAATTGTAGTTTCTGCATCTTCTTCACAGCCAGCTCCATTGTTATATTTGGCACCTTATGCGGGTGTTACAATGGCAGAAGAATTTATGTATAGTGGAAAAGACGTATTAATTGTATATGATGATTTAACAAAACATGCGATAGCTTATCGTGAATTATCATTATTATTACAACGCCCACCTGGACGTGAGGCTTATCCTGGTGATGTATTCTACTTACACTCTCGTTTACTTGAACGCGCTGCTAAACTGAATGATGAATTAGGCGGTGGGTCAATAACTGCATTACCAATTATTGAGACTCAAGCAGGTGATATATCAGCCTATATTCCAACAAATGTAATATCAATAACGGATGGACAAATCTTCTTACAATCTAATTTATTCTACTCAGGTGTCCGTCCTGCGATTAATGCTGGTTTATCAGTTTCACGTGTTGGTGGTTCGGCTCAAATAAAAGCAATTAAAAAGGTATCAGGTTCACTACGTCTTGATTTAGCAACTTACCGTGAATTAGAGGCGTTTGCTCAATTCGGTTCTGATTTAGATGCATCAACAAAAGCTAAACTTGATCGTGGACAAAGAACCGTTGAAGTTTTAAAACAAGGATTACATGAAACAATACCAGTTGAAAAACAAACTAGTATTTTATATGCTTTAACACATGGTTACTTAGATAATATTGATGTTAAAGACATTCGTAAATTTGAAATAGATTTATATCATTACATGGATAAAGACGAAATTGGTCAAGAAATTATTAATATAATTAAAGATACAAAAAAATTGCCAGCTGATGAAAAAATGGATACTTTATTAAAAGAATTCAAAAAACAATTTATTAGCTAAAAAATAATACACCATAGTAAAAGGTGGTGAGGTAAAATGGCTGGTGGTACAGCTAGAGATATTAAAAATAAAATACAAGCAACGAAGAAGACTTCACAAATTACAAAAGCGATGCATATGGTATCAGCTGCAAAATTAAGACGTGCAGAAAGAACAATGCGAGAATATCATCCATTTATGAAAAGTATCAAAAATACTATTTCGCAAATATTAAATTCAAATTTAGATATTAGTCATAAAATGTTGCAAAAACGTGAAGTTAAAAAAACAGGATATTTACTGATTACCTCTGATCGTGGATTGGCCGGGGGATATAACAACAATTTATTTCGCCAATTTCTATCAGATATGAAAGAGAAGCATGGTTCACCTAGTGATTATGTATTAGGTATTCTTGGAAATAGAGGATATAGTTATTTTAAAAATAAAGATGTCCATATCATTAATAATAATGCGGTTAATCTGCGTGATGATGTTCAATTTATTGATATTATTGATTTAATACAAAAGTTAATTGACATGTATGTATTAGAAGAAATTGATGAAATCATAGTTTATTATAATCAGTATGTCAATACGATTAGACAAGATATCGTCTCTGAAAAAATCTTGCCTGTAGATAATATTGACGGTGATAATGAAGAAAGTACTATCTTATATGAATTTGAACCTTCAGCTCAACAAGTACTAAATACATTAATGCCAATTTATATCCAAAATATTATTTATGGATTTATATTAAATGCTAAAGCAAGTGAACATGCAGCCCGTATGACAGCAATGAAAAATGCAACAGATAATGCTAAAGACATTGTCGATAATTTAACACTACATTATAACCGTGCTAGACAAGCATCGATTACACAAGAACTAACAGAAATTGTCGGTGGTGCTGCTGCATTAAAGTAACTCTACAAGTAGAGGAGGAACCTTAAATGAATAAAGGAAAAATTATACAGGTAATGGGTCCTGTTGTTGATGTTCAATTCAACAAAGGTGAATTACCTGCAATATATAATGCATTAAGGATAGAAATACCAGCAGATAAAAATGATGGTGTATCTATTGACTTAACCTTAGAAGTTGAGCTTCATATAGGTGATAATGAAGCACGATGTGTTGCGATGGATTCTACAGATGGACTAGTTCGAGGAATGGAAGTTATTGATACGGGTAATCCGATTTCTGCTCCAGTTGGAAGAGAAGTATTAGGAAGATTGTTCAATGTATTAGGAAAACCAATCGATAACAAAGATGATTTATCTAGTGAAATAAAGCGTAATCCAATTCATCGTGAAGCACCAAAATTTGAAGAATTATCAACAAAGGAAGAAATATTAGAAACAGGAATCAAAGTCATTGATTTACTCGCTCCTTACATAAAAGGTGGAAAAATTGGATTGTTTGGTGGTGCCGGAGTAGGAAAAACGGTATTAATTCAAGAGTTAATCCATAATATCGCCCAAGAACATGGTGGTATTTCAGTTTTTGCTGGAGTAGGTGAAAGAACTCGTGAAGGAAATGATTTATATCATGAGATGACGGATTCTGGTGTTATAAACAAAACATCAATGGTTTTTGGTCAAATGAATGAACCACCTGGAGCACGTTTACGTGTTGCCTTAACAGGATTATCAATTGCTGAATATTTCCGTGATGATGAAAAACAAGATGTTTTATTCTTTATGGATAATATTTTCCGTTTCGTTCAAGCGGGATCAGAAGTTTCTGCTTTATTAGGAAGAATGCCTTCTGCAGTAGGATATCAACCAACACTTGCTACAGAAATGGGACAATTACAAGAACGAATTACATCAACTAATGATGGCTCTATAACATCTATTCAAGCAGTTTATGTTCCTGCTGATGATTATACTGACCCAGCGCCGGCAACGACTTTTAGTCATTTAGATGCAACAACTAACTTAAGCCGTAAATTGACACAAATGGGGATTTATCCAGCAGTAGACCCTCTAGCTTCAACTTCTCGTGCTTTATCTCCAGACATTGTTGGTGAAGAACATTATGAAGTTGCTCGTCGTATTCAACAAATTATACAAAGATATAATGAGCTGCTAGATATTATCGCTATATTAGGAATGGATGAATTAAGTGAAGAAGATAAATTAATTGTGCATAGAGCACGTCGTGTCCAACTGTTCTTGTCTCAAAATACTCATGTTGCGGAACAATTTACAGGACAACCAGGTTCATATGTACCAATTAAAGAAACAATTCGTGGATTCAGAGAAATATTAGATGGTAAACATGATGATTTACCAGAAGATGCATTCCATTTACAAGGAACAATTGATGATGTTATTGCTAAAGCAAAAAAAATACAAGCTGCTCAGTAATGGAGGTAAACAATGATTAAAATTAATGTTGTGACTCCCGAAGGTAAATTGTTTGAAGAAGATGCATCCATTATCATTGTTCGAAATAGTGATGGAGAACAGGCAATCATGCAAGACCATACACCAATTGTGATTGCGATAAATCCTGGATATGTTCGTTTAATTAAAGATAATGAAACGTTATATGTAACGATTATTGGTGGATTTTTAGAATTTTCAAACAATCTTGTTAATGTAGTTGCTCAAGAAGCTGAAATCGGTAAGGATCATGAAAATGCTTTAAAACATCTAGCGGACTTACGTAAAAAGCGGTTAGATGAGAATAAACGTAAAAATATTGACTTTACGAAGGCTGAGAGAGACTTGAAGGAACAAATTAAAAATATTAATGCAAGCAAATATCAATGATAAAGGTAACAAATGTTGCCTTTTTTATTAGTATCTTAGAAATATTATTTAGTTTATGATAACATTATTATTTAACGAAATAATAAAGTTTGGTATAATTAGTAAGAAGGTAGGTGAGGATAATGGAATTGAAAGAATTTTTTCTTGATGAAGATATTAAAAAACAATTAGGTTATATTATAAGAGAAACAAGAAAAATGAATTTTAATGAGTGTAAAAATACAACTTTGATAGAACATAATCCATACACTAAAGAAAATTTCTGTGAAAATAATTGTATTTGCCATTATCACACTTTAACGAAGTTAGAAAATGACGTAATTAAAGAAGATGCGATATATCATACATTATTAAAGAAATTAGATATTTATTATCAAGTGAATCAAAAAGAACATGAAGCGCATATGAAATTTATTGATGAAATAATAGAAAAGGTTCTACATGCTAGTGAGTATATAGATGATGATTTAATACTTAACATAAAAAAAGAAATCATGCATGTCTATTTTCATAATGATATTATCGCTGAAATGTACATATTTTTAATTAAACTTATCATAAAATTACACTTAATTGAAAATGTGGATTTCGAATCAATTATGAAACTAGAAAAGTTTATTGATTTTTATAATGGCGTGACTAAAGGCTTAGTTAATCAGTGTCTAGGTATATATTATTTAAATAAACTAGAAACTGAAAAAGCTAAAAAATATTTTATAGATGCAAAAGAAATTTATCAAGAATTTAATGTTGATAAGGGATTAATCAGTCCTTATCTTATTGCTGTTTATGTTCATACAAATGATTATTATCATTCAGTTCCCTTATGTACTGAAATGGAAGTATACTATAAAAATACAAATAATTATAAACGATTAATGCATGTTTATAATTATTTATCTGAATATTATTTTTTAATTAATGCTCATACTGTGGCTAAAGACTATTTTGATAAAGCAATTAAAATAATTGATAATGATGAAACTTTAGAAAGATTTAAATATCCCCTCTTTTATAATTGGGCTTTTAGATGCTTTAAAGATAACTTATATATAGAAGCATTAGAAGATTTTATTACAGCGTATCATCATTGTAAAATCAATAGCAATAAGCTACAAACAATTAATATGATATTAATTATTATGACTAAACTAAAATATAATTCTGATCAAATAGAAGAGTTTTATAATGAAGGAAAGAAATATATTGAATATAGTAATGAAGCTAATAAAAATATTTTTAAATATTTTCGTTTCAAAATAGAAAAAAATAGGTATTATCGGAAATTCGCATATGAAAAAATAATACCAAAGTTAACTGATGACCGTTCAAAAAACGAAATTTTGTTGTTTTTTTACGAAGATTTATATAAATAGTTTGGAATTCACTCTCATATGAGACAGAAATATATACTTTTTATAAATTTCACCTATTCTAGTATAATGTGTAGTAAAATATACATATAGAAACAAGGAGGAGTATAATATGAAAAAAATAAAGAGTATATTTTTAGTGGCATTTGTTGTAGTTATGGTCGCAGTGTGTTTAGGAAATAAAGGTAAAGCAGTTGATGATGGAGTTGTAGTTATAGATCCCGTACCAATGCCTTATTCAACATCAAGTAGTTCTGACTCAAACGTACCTACTGAACCTGAAATAGAAACACCAGATAATCCTATTCCAGATGCTCTCTAATAGGATAATTATTGAGGGAGTTTTATTTAAATAATATATGAATGTTATTATGAGAGGTAATAAGATGATATATAAACATAAGATTAACAACTTTTCTTGGGGGGACTTATTGTTAAGTGAACTTAAATTAGATGGGGATAACATAATAATTAAAGTGTTAGAAAAGGATAATAATATAAAAACTATTAGTTGTGAAGAGTTTATTGGGATTAAATGTTTAGGGAAATGGGAAGAATCTTTAATCGATTCCATCTCTGTGGATAAAAAGGGAGATGTAATTGTCGAGTCGGTATTCAAAATTAGAAATAATTATGAATTGCCTTATAATACTATAAATTCAAAAAGTATTTTTTACCCCTGGGTTCAACTAAATATAAAATTAGTTGATGGTTGTTTTGTAAAAATTGCATGTAAGGATACATATTTAGAAGGTTAATATATCATATTTTCAACTCCCAAAATAGGCCAATTTGGCCTATTTTTATTTATTTGAATGTATTATCCGATTTTCTTTCTTTTTTTATTCTATTGTATGATATAATTTAGAAAAGTGAATTATATTATTAGGAGAATGGTAATATGAGTATATATCAACTATTAGAATTATGTATTTATTTATCTTTGCTACCAATTGTTTATAAAGTCATTATAGTAATTGATATTAGTAAAATATTTAAAAAGAATCATACCACAGAGATTAAAATGTTCTATTTTTTTATGATAATTATTATCACGAAAGTAACTGGAGATTTTATAATTATGTTGATGGATTGTTTTAGAAGTTTGCTAGGCATAACTCTATAACTAGAATTTTCTAAAAATGGTAAAATCTAAGAAAAAATAAACAGAATTTGCTAAATTTGATGAATAATTGGAAATTCACTGTTAATACTAAAAACGAGGTGAGAACAGTGAAAAACAAAATCGTAGATGTTGTTTTTAAAAAATTCCAATCATTTTCATTTATCATTTTCTTAGCATTAATTTTAGGAGCTTTCTTCGTACTATCTCAGTTGAATAATTCAAAGAAAGATGATGTAGAACCAGTAGGTACACAAACTACGGTAACTACAGAACAAAATAATCAAGATACTAATCTAGTTGAAGATGAAGTTTTTAAATTACCACTAGATGCTGAAAACCCAGAAATCGCACGTAATTTCTACGATGCAGAAGCTACATTAGATGAACAATTATCATCAATTATTCAAGTTGACAATATTTTCTTTATTAATAATGGTGTAAATTATACAGTAGATAAAGAAACAGATTTTAATGTTTTAGTAACATTAACAGGAACAGTCACAAAAGTTAGACAAGATGCATTAGTTGGATATCTAGTTGAAGTAGAACATTTATATGGTATTAAATCAGTTTATCATAGTTTAGCAACAGTAAATGTAGCTGTCGGAGATCAAGTAGAACAAGGTGATTTATTAGGAAAAGCAGGAGCTAATAATTATGATCAAGATTCTGGGATACATGTGCACTTTGAAGTGTTGTTAGGAAACATCAATTTAAATCCTAATGAATTGATTGGTACTAAAATTAGTGAGTTCGATAATGAATAAGACAATAAATAAAGCCTTTAAATAAAAATTTAAAGGCTTTTTTTATTTTTTGTATATTTTAAGTGTTGTTTAAATATATTTAAATAAAGACTAATTACGGGAGGAATAATATGAATGAAAAAATAGGGGCTAGAGTATTAACTGTAGCGAAAAGCATCCTGAAAAATCAAGGAACCGTTAGAAGTATTGCTTCAATATATGGGGTTTCAAAAAGTACAATTCATAAGGATTTAACTGAAAGGCTCTATGAAATTGATTTTGGATTATATGAGAAAGTACGAGCATTATTAGAATATAATAAATCTGTTAGACATTTAAGAGGTGGGAATTCGACGAAGTTAAAATATTTAGTAAAAAAAGCTTAAAAGAAATAAATATATTTAATGTTTTTCGTAGATAACCTCACACATTGTGATATCTTTTAGTTGATATGAAATATTATTTTTAGTGAGATCTACCAAATAATCAATAAATAGTTGAACCTGATTTAAATCAATTTGATAAGTATAATATACTTTTTCAAGAAACACTTTATTAATGAGTAAATATTGAGTAAATTTAGAATCAAGTAATCCAATTTGTGCGTAATCAGCTTCTACTTCAATTAATCGCATTTTCCTTTTTTCGATAATCCCTATTTTATTAATTACTTGACTTACAGCTTGGCCATAGGCTCTGATTAAACCACCTGCTCCTAATTTGGTACCACCAAAATAACGAGTTACAACACATACGGTATCTGTTAAATGGTTCTTTCGCAATACTTCAAGCATAGGAATCCCTGCAGTGCCACTAGGTTCTCCATCATCATTTGCTTTTTGATGAATACCATTTTCTCCTACTATGTAAGCTGAACAATTATGAGTCGCATTATAATTAATTTTTTTAATTCTTTTAATGAAGGACATTGCTTCAGCTTCAGTATTTGCTCGATAAATCGAACAAATAAAACGAGATTTATTAATAATTATCTCATTTTCTCCATTTTCTTTTATTGTTAGATACATATTATCACCTACTTTATATTATAAAAATATTAAGGAATTAAATCAAGGAATAGATTATTTGAAGTTCAAATAAAATAGTTAAAATTTAAAAAAGGACTATACAATTAATAGATTTATTGATAAAATTAAATAGAAAGTTTAATATAAACTAACATATTGATAGGTGGGTTATAAAATGGCAAAGGAGAAAATAGCGATTGTTACAGATAGTTCATCGTCTTTAGATTATTTAAATTACGATGAGTATGATAACATATTTATGGTTAGAATGCCAATATATTTTGGTAACAAGGAATATATTGATGGGAAAACAATTACAGTTGAGGAATTTTACCAACGTATAGAAACAGAAGATATTATCCCTTCAACCTCTCAACCGTCATTAGGTGAAACACTTGACTTATATGAGAAGTTAAAAGATGAGGGTTATACAGATATTATTCACTTTCCAATTTCTAAAGGATTAAGCGGGGTTTATCAATCTTTATTTTCTATTCGGGACATTGTTGATGGAATTAATGTTCATATCGTAGATACAAGAAGTACTGCGATTATTTTAGGTTTTATTGTTTTAGAAGCAGCTAGATTAGTAAAAGATAATAAGAGTGTTTCTGAAGTATTAACTTACAGTGAGTATCTTTCTACACACTATAAACCTTATTTTATGGTAGATGATTTAAAATATTTAATAAAAAATGGAAGATTATCAAACGCAGCTGGATTTATTGGTAGTGTTTTAAAAATAAAACCAATTTTGACATTTAATGATATTGGTGAAATTATTGGAATTGAAAAGATTAGAACGACCAAAAAAGCAATGAATCACATTATTCAAAAGATTTTAGAAGAGACTAAAAGTTATAAAAAAGTACAATATTTTATTTCTTACGGTCATAATCAAACATTAATTGAAGAATTTAAAGCTCAGGTGGCTCAATATATTGATTTAGAAGATGTTATTGAGAGTATACTTCCATCAGTAATAGGTGCGCATGTAGGAAGTGGAATTGTTGCTTTAGGTTATTTCGTTTTAGAATAAAAATAAAGGTGGAAAAATTATGGATAATAAAATTGCAATTTTGACAGACACGACCTCTTCAGTACAATACTCTAATCATACCTATGATAATATTTTTGTTTTACCACATACAGTGATATTCGGTTCGGAAGAGTATGTTGATGGTGTTGATATTACAAATGATGAGTTTTTCAGAAGAATTGTCGAAGAGGATGTTATTCCTTCAACTTCACAACCATCGATTGGACAAACCATCGAAATTTGTGAGGAAATTAAACGTCAAGGTTATACAGATATTATTTATTTACCAATATCAAAAGGAATTAGTAGTACTTATAATTCTATTGTTGGCTCTATTGATTTAATAGAGGGGATTAATTTTAAAGTTGTTGATACGAAAGCAACTGCAGTCCATTTAGGATTTATGGCACTTGAAGCTGCACGATTAACCAAAGAAAATACATCGGTCGAAGAAATTATAACTTATGTAGAACATTTACGAGATAATTTGCATATATATTTCATGGTAGATGATTTAAAATACTTAATCAAAAATGGTCGTTTATCAAATGCAGCTGGATTTTTAGGAAGTTTACTTAAAATAAAACCAGTTTTAGAATTTGATGATGAGGGTCGAATCATTGGAACTGAAAAAATTCGTACGACTAAAAGAACAATGGAAACGATTGTAAATCACGTAATAGAAGCAACTAAAGATTGTAAGAAAGTACAATATACTGTATGTCATGGATTTGATATGGAGCTTCTAGCGAAGTTTAAGGAAGAACTAAAAAGAATTACAGATCTTGAAAACTTCTTAATTTTACCACTTCCATCAGTAATTGGTGCACATGTTGGGAATGGTGTTGTATCAGTTGGATATTTTATAATTGAAGAATAAAAGGATCTTTAGTCAAATAGCATATGTAAAAATAGTATAACAACATGTTAAGGTTTAGACAGTTTTGTCTAAACCTTTTTCTAAATTACACTACTAAAATTGATTCTTAGTAGATTTTTATTATTTAAAATATCTTAAAAAAATTATTTGATTTTGAATAAATAAAAAAGTATGCAGTGTACAGTATATATTAAATTTTGTGTTGTGAAAGTGATTAAGGAAATTAATGGTGAAAACAATTTGTTTATTTAATTAATATGCTATAATTAAGTGATTACGTTTATATATAATATTGACATTTTTTACAAAGGTAGTGTCAAATAAATTATGAAAACTCATGATAACTCTATGACCCAAAATAAAAAAAACTGGAATTGTAGTATGTTAGATTACAATACTCAGTTTTATCTTACTATATCATTATATGCAAATAAAAAAGGCATATTTAAATACGCTTATATAGAGATACTCCTTAGTTAAAAATTAGTTTATATAAGAGTAACTCATATCTATTAGAGAAAGCCATTTGCTTGGCATATGAGGTAAATCCTCAAACTCTTCTAATTTAACAGGTGGGTTATAACCTAACGATTTATGTGGTCTTAGAAAGTTAAAAAACGTTGTAAACAAGACCATATAAGCATTAGCGCTCTTGATATTACCAAATCCGTTCATTTGGATATAATCGTCTTTGAAAGTTCTATTTAAACGCTCAGTTACTTGTTTAAATGGACGGTAATCCTTGTCTGTTTTCGTGTTATTAGTGAGTCCTATAACTTGAAATAAATCGAAATTTATGTTCATGCTTTTAAAGTATGACCATGCAACGTTGTAAATAGGATTACCATCCACAACTACTTTCAAATTCTTAGGTAGTTCAGTGTATTTTTTGAATGTTTGATATAGTGAAACGACTGCTGAAAAAGTATCACGTTTACTAAAAACTTGATAAGAAGTAATAATCTTTTTAATTTTATCTGAGAAGAAGAAGATATAATGCTTCTTCCCCTTAACCCTAACATATGTTTCATCCCCACAAAGGTCAGATGATAAATCATATGGGTAATTTTCAAGTAAGGGACGAATCATTGTAGAAACACTATTTGCATAATTCATCACGGTTTGATGGGAAATCTTAACTTGGTGAATATCATACATGATAGCTGCAGTTTTCCTACTCGACAAACCGTAGTTAACGTAATACGTTAAGATTAAGCCTAGAGTATGCTTAGAATGTCTGATATTGGCTAAATCAACCTTCATATTTAAATTAGACATAGAGTCACGTTCTAGGGAATCAAAGTTAATATCGAAAGCACGATAGATATAATGAAGTTTAAATTTACCTGGTTTCTTTTTGAATTGTTTTAATTGATCTGGTGTTAATTTCTTTAATTTATCTAAATAAAAGGAACATTTCTTATGTCTACATTTATAAATAATATAACTATTACGGTCTTTAATTCTTTCAAGGTTCTTTGAACAATGAGGACATTTTAAAATAATCTTTTCAAGAAAATCATTATTCAAGGTAAATGTATGACTACATACCTTACAAAGTAACTGTTTTGATTTAATATTATTTTCATAGATGTAATCATGAGGAGCACCACAAATAGGGCAATTTCCTTTGAAATCAAGTTTTGATGGCCTTCGTCTAGTAACTGGTTTGAGATGCTTATTGTACTTTAAAAAATACACATTAAGCAATTCTTGATAATCTAGCTTTTCAACCTTCTGAATAATAGGTTCACCATCAACAGTGAACTTCCTAAAAGGTTCATAATAAGTGCCAGATGACTTAGAACTAGGTGTAGAAATAATGTGTGAATCTAGAAAAAGAATAAATTTATAAAGTAGTTTGTTTAAATACTTTAAAAATACTGAAAGAACTGATATAATTTTAACCATGATAGATACTCCTTATAGTTTTTTTGTGGTGATTAAATTATATCAGGTGTATCTATCTTTTTGTATATAAAGGGTTAAAAAAATATAACGAGAAACCTCCCAAACACAGGGGGGGAACTCATTATATAATAAAAAATAATATATATATAAGGTTTTGTATAGGGTTTAAGAAAAACTTTTACACTACCTTTACAAAATAGGGGAGGAAAATATGAAAAATTTAGTAAAATTTATGGTTTTATATGTAATAGTTCTTTTGACATTAACTTGTTGTAGTAGTAGTCATTTAGAAGTAACCTTTGTTGATTCTAATTTTGAACAAATAATTAGAAATACGATTGGAAAACCAACTGGTCCAATATATCCAAAAGATTGTGAAAGTATAACTTCACTAGATATTAAAAATAGTCAGATTACAGATTTATCAGGGATTGAACAATTCTCAAATCTCTCAAAATTACATTTACAGATTAACGGAATAATTAATATAACAGCATTGAGCAATTTAACAAATCTAACTGAATTAAGATTAGATGGTAATCAAATCAGTGATATAACAGCATTGAGTAATTTAACAAATTTAACTGAATTATATATAGAAAGTGATCAAATCAGTGATATAACAACATTGAATAATTTAACAAGATTAAAAGTATTACATTTAGATAGTAATCAAACTAGTGATATAACAGCATTGAGTAATTTAACAAATTTAACTGAATTATATATAGAAAGTGATCAAATCAGTGATATAACAGTTTTGAATAATTTAACAAAATTGAAAGTATAACATTTAGAAAGTAACCAAATAAGTGACATAACAGCATTAAGCAATTTAACAAATCTAAAAAAATTGCGTTTTGATTTTAATCAAGTAAGTGATGTAACAGCGTTAAGTAATTTAACAAATCTAACAGAATTAACTTTTAGTAATAATCCAGTAAGAGATATAACAGCATTAAGTAATTTAACTAATTTAACAGATTTGATTTTAGAATGTAATATCAGTGATATAACAGCATTGAGTAATTTAACTAATTTAACAGAATTAGATTTAAGAATTAATCAAATAAGTGATATAACAGCATTAAGTAATTTAACAAATCTAACAGAATTACATTTAAGTATAAATCAAATAAGTGATATAACACCATTAAGTAATTTATCAAATTTAACAAAATTATATTTAGGTAGTAATCAAATAAGTGATATAACACCATTAAGTAATTTAACAAATTTAACAATATTACATTTAGGTAAAAATCAAATAAGTGATATAACAGCATTAAGTGATTTAACAAATTTAACAGAATTACATTTGAATATTAATCAAATAAGTGATATAAATGCTTTAAAAAACTTGGTTAGTCTGACATATTTAGATGTTGAGAGTAATAGAATTTCTGATATAAGTATTTTAAGTACTATGTTCGATAACGGAGCCTTTACATCAAAAGAACATGATAACGAAATATTTTTAGATAGTGAAACACTTGATATCTCAGAAAGATCTGATGCATATAATACTATAAAGTACTTAGAAGAAAATGGTGTAAAAATTATTGGTGTAATAATTTAATTGCTTTTATATTATCCTACTACTTTTGTAGTAGGATTTTTTTACGTTTTATCTGTTGAGTATAATGTTTTTTCATTAACCCAGTTAGATATTGTTATAAATGAAGTAATATTCTCATTTACATATCTTGAAGACGTTAAAATGAGGAGGAATTTGTAGGAAAAAGTAGCATAGGGTTAATAATAAGTTAATTAAATTACTTACTATTATCGATAATATTTATGATTTATAGTATTAAAAAAGATGAAAAATTCAATTTTTAAGTTATGTACATTTGAATTTTTAATTCCATATCAAATTATAATATTCCATGTTCCATGATAAGAATAGCAAAAAAGTTTAAGTCATCGATTATTAAAGAATTATTATATATAATATCTTGAAAAATTAGCTTTTATGTAATATATTAGTTTCAATTATTTCTACAATTCCCAAAATAATCTTAAGACTAATAAATATAGCTAGAATAAACATATAAATAATTGTTATTATAATCAAATCTGATGGATCGATATTAGTAAAATTGACAAAAGAAAATACCAAAGGCCTAAATGCCCAAAATAAAAGAATATCTGTTTTCCATTTTTCTCCGTCATTTAATCATAACTAATTTTGACAAATTATATCATATATTTCATCTAAAAATATTAATTTAGTAAATAATAAATTTTTACTTGTCCTTTACGTTTTGGAGTAGAATTTTTTGCTTTTTTGTCGTATATATAATCGGGTGATTTTTTTGTTGGTTGAGTATACGAAAGATGTCGAAAGTAATGTTTTTTCTGTTATTAAGGAGAATAATAAATTTATTTGTCAAAGATGTGGAAATATTGACCAAGAGGGATTTTTTAAGGATCAACTTGGAGTTTACTGTCGAAAATGTTTGATTTTTGGCAAGAGTTCTTCTTATCGAAAAATATGTCGAAAACAAGTTATAAATGAATTTAATGACATTATTTGTCTAAATAAAGTAATATATTTGTCGGAAATACAGAAATTAGCATCAAAAAGATGTCTTGATGCTTATAAATATAAGAAAGATTTGTTGATTTATGCCGTATGTGGTGCAGGAAATGAAAACCTAAACATTCCATACAACTTTAATTTCGTCATTATCTATGTATATCTTGTCAATTAATGTGTTTATAATTGCAAGCTTTTCGTCCTTGCTTGCTTCTCTAATGTTAATTTTCTGATTCAACAAGTTTAAGGCTTTTTGATTGGTGTTATCCTTATCATTTTTTTTACGTTTAAATAGTTCTTCTTTCTCATGATTAAGCTCTGCTACTTTCTGATCCAATTGTACTTTTTGGATTGTTCCTTCAATGTAAAGATCTAAAGTCTTTCTTAATTTTTTGTCAACATCTTCTATAAGCTTATCGTAATTGATATGCTTTTTTTTCTTAATCAAGTTTTTAGTAGTAAAATTTTCAATCAAAGTGAAAATCTGTTCTTCAAGAACTTCCTTTTTCCATGTTTTATTATTACACTTAGAATCGTATTCACGAGGAAACCTGCGTTTTCTGCAGATATAATACCTATACTTAACTTTGCTACCAGTCGAGTAAGATTGATAATTTTCGCCACAATGCCAGCAAACTATCTTTTGACTCAGATACATATCCTTGATTTTACCGTGGTTATTTCCTTTGTGTTTCGACATTATTAGTTGCACCTGATTAAAAGTGCCTTCGTCAATAAGTACCTTGTGAGAACCTTTAAATGGTTCTCCACCAAAGGTTACCTCCCCAATATATAATCTGTTCTTAAGTATGCGAACATATCGATTGAAACGCCATACAGGAAGTCCTTCTTCTTTGAATTTTTTTTGAATCTTTGTCACGGACTGAAGAGCTAAATATTCATGAAAAATCCGTTTTACAAGTTCGGCTTCTTCAGGATTAACTTTAAGTTGTCCTCTTTTCATTCTGATGTATCCTGTAGGGCTAGCATCAGTTCCGCCTGACCAATAGCCTAACTCTTTAGTCATTTTATGCCTACCGCTTCTTAAGCGTTCTGTAATCGTCTCTCTTTCTAGCTGAGCGAATACTGATAGTATTCCTATCATCGCTTTTCCAAATGGTGTTGAAGTATCCAGAGTTTCTGATAATGAAATAAATTCAACATTATTCTTCAAGAAACAATCCTCTATAAGATACAATGTATCCTTTTGTGACCTAGATAAGCGATCTAACTTATATACAACAACTACATCAATGTGACTTATATCACTTAATAACTTATTTAGTCTAGGACGATTTAAATTACTTCCAGAATAACCAGGATCGATATATTCAGTAATGTCATCCCAACCTTTTGATTTACATAAAGCAATCATTCTTTCTCGTTGTAATGGAATGCTATAGTTTTCTATCTGCTGTTCGGTGGATACACGTGCATAAATTGCTATCTTCATAATATCACCTAAAATCCTATAGCTTTTAATATTTTGTTTTTGAATAGCGTAAGTCGTTTTTCCACAAAGGCTGTGGATATCTTAAATATTGATGATACTTCATAAATTGATTCCTGGTCAAGAGCTTCTTTCATAGCAAATTTTGGTATAGCTATGTAAGGTACTAATTGATTAACTTTACCTTCGATGTATTTCCATTCTCCTAAATCTGTAATCAACTTGATGTGGTTCTGGTAAAGTATATAGTGTCCTAATTCATGAAGAAATTCTTCATATTGTTCTACCTTGTCTTTGTTAATATTAATTGCAATAGTAACATCTTCATCGGTTAATAAAAATGTCTTACAGTTCCAATAATAGACATTGATATTGAATGCAGCAGCCAAACATTCAATATTTAGTTGTTCGATTGAATTAATTCCTCTGTCTAATAAAATAGTATTTACAAAATCCTCATAACACATACTACCACTCCCAAATTTATTTTTTGGGTGCAAGTCGTTTAGGTAAGTTTATTGTAGCACGGTTTGTTACAGAATATATGTAATAAATGGACTAATATTTTGCATTAAGAATAAATAAAAGGTACTTATAAAGTACCTTCAATAAAAATATTATCATTAATTTCTAAAGTGTTATTATGTATCAGTATTTCTTTGCCTTCTCTGACGTTACCAGCAGTATAAGTTAAACAGTATTCAATTATATTGAATTCATCATACATGTTTGAAATTTCTGTTACATTATCATATGTAATAATCCATGGATACCTAGAGTTATGAATTTTATCTCTTAAGTTAATATGATCTTCATGTGTGAAAAAATTCATATATAGTTGTTTACCCTTAACATAGTAAGGAGGGTCCATATTAATAAAATAATCTTCATTTCTAGTTTCCAATAAGTTTAATAAATCAGTTGCATTAAGGTTATATAATTCTATTCGGTCTCGTAATAATGTAATTCTATGTATTCTTCTAATAATATCAGTTTTGTTAAATCTACAATCTATTAAATAATTTCCGCTTTGGTGTTTTCCGCCAATAGGTCCACCGTTAATTACACCTGACCGGTTAGTTCGATTTAAGAATAGAGTAGAAAATCCTAATATTAGTAAATCTTCAACGATGGACTTATTTTTTTGTATATCTTTTTGTTTGAACCATTCATTTAAAGTAACGGGTGTCTCTTCAATTAATTGTACTAATTTTTCACTATTGTACAATACAGAGTACCAAAAAGCATAGATAGATTTGTCAAAGTCATTAATAACTATCCTGTTTACCACTTCATCATATAGTAATTTTAAGCCTATGGCAGATCCTCCCGCAAACGGTTCAGTATATATATGGTTAGTTAATTGATTATTTATTATTATCCGTTTAATAATCCTATACATTTTCCCTTTTCCACCTGGATATCTGAGTGGAGAAATAAATCTACTCATATTAATCACCTAAAACAAGTATATCAAAGAATGATATATTTGGCCATAGTTATTTATAAATATGTTTAAATAAAGGCTCTAATGTATTATAAAAATCAACCAATACTATTCTATTAACTTGAATAATCATATCATGAACCAATCCATTTAAAATGTCTATATTATTATCTTTTTTAATTGCTGTACTTATGCTTGAGTTTATTTTCTTATTGTTTTTTGTATTATGTTCACCACCGAAAATTATTCTAGATGCATCTTTTAAAGTTGCTGCTAAATTTTTATCCTGAAAGTTATATGTAGGATGATTCTCAGATAGATAACGTAAGGATAATTCTATAAAAGTTCTAAAGGTAATTGCAATAGAGTATGGTGAATCATTTAACTTTAGCTTTTTGAGTTCATCAATAATGTTATTGATCTTTGTATAGTCACAATGAAACGTTATGTAATAAGGAATTAAGTTATCTCTATTTGATGTACGATTTCTTGGTACCTTTAATTTTTTCTTTGGTTTTTGCTCCTCTTCATCAGACGTTGGATTTTTACCTGGAGGAGATTTTGGGGGAGTCGATGTAGGATTATCTGTATTAGGACCTTTGTCAGGTGGGGGATTTTTAGTGCCTTTTTTTGGGGTAGGCTCATTTTTTTCTATCTTAGAGTTAATTTCATCGAAAAAAACTTGTATATCATCGTTTCGATAAATTCTTTTTACTTTGGAGCCCTTTAATTCATCTATAACTAAGTGTATTTTACTTTTCAATAATTCTTCATCAGCAATGGAGTACTTTTGGTTCTTGAGTGATATTCCTAATTCTCTACGACCGATTGTACCTAATATTCTTTGCCAAAAAGTATAATTCATGTCATCGAAAGCTTCTTGTGATGTTATTATTTTTTTGGCAATAAGATTATCTAAAAAGTCTTTTGTACGAGTTGGTTTTCCAGTATTTTGTTTATGCCGCTCAATTTGTTCTGTAGACCAACGGACCATTCCTCTTCCTTGGTTCTCTCCTAAGTGTTTATTTTCCATCCAATAATCTAAATCTTTTTTGCTATCAACTATATATACATAAACATTATCTAAAAAAGACAAGTTTATATCTTCAGTTAATTTATTAAATTTTGCATAATGTTTTGGATATTCACTTTTTATAAGACTAGGATTTTTCATAATTTTTATGGCGGTAATTCGTCTATTACCTTCTTGCGCTATATATTTATTACCCTCTTTGAATACGCCTATTATATCTAGTGGACTTAGTCCATTTTGAAGAATAGAATCTGCTAAATTATAAATTTTGTCTTCATTATCATACATAATGTTTATAATAGCTTCATTTTCACTTTCGGCTTCAAAAATTCTTGGATTTTTATCATAAACAACAATATTATTCAAATTAACAGTTTGATATTTACCCCTTATACTCATAGTTTTCCTCCTTTAAATAATAGTTCATGACAAACATAATAAATCCCTCCTAAATTATTTATTTCTTTTTACTTTTTACAAACTCAATAAATCTTTTAATCTCCTCAACATCATTATCATCAAGACCAGCTTGATCACTAAACACAATATTAATATTATCATCTATTTTCTTAACGTTCTGCTCGAAGTCCTCAGCTTCGGTGGAACGTTTTTTCTTTATGTCGTTGCCTAATAGGTAGTCTGTAGATACATCGAAAAAATTAGCTAGTTTTTTAAGAGTACCTGTATCAGGATCTCTTTTTCCTGATTCATACATAGCAATAGTACTAGATGAAATATTTAAAAACTCAGCTAGTTGTTTTTGAGTAATACCTTTAGTTCCTCTTAGCTTTTTTAAATTTTGCTGTAACATAAAATCACCAACTTCTACAAATATGTCTATAAAAATTATATCACATTACGTGAGTACAAAGGTAAAAATATAAAAAAATTCACAAAAAGTGCAAATAAACCATTGACAATGCACGTTTTGTGAAGTATCATAAGGTTACACACATCACGTTACGTGAGATTGATGATTACATAATGTGAAGAAATAATCTAAGCGATATTATTTTATACATTATGTGACTTAATATTACAAATCATCAAAGTTAAAAACTATTGTTAGTTCGGAGGTGAACAGATGAATAAAAAAAACGAAATGATGATTAAGAAAAGACAACAGTTGGAAATGACTCAAGGACAGTTGGCGGACTTATTAGGTGTTAAATCAAATACAGTATGTCAATATGAAAATGGAAACAGAAAACCTAGGGGTCAAACAGCAATCAAAATATCAAAGATATTAAACATACCATTAGAAAAAATTATATAAGAAAGTGAGGTTAAACCATGACTAGCAAAAGAAAAACAGTTAATACACCACTTGGTCCTAGACAGTTACCGTTAGGCGCGGAAAAACTGTTTGAGTCACTACCAACAGTACCATCAAGTGAGCCTAAAGGTCCTGAATATATAGATAATGGTCGAAGAATCAAGTGGTATGAAGATAGTGGACGATTATACACATCAATATGTCCAATCAAATAATGAAAGAAAGGAGGGATATTACTTGGAGTTAAAAGTATTTAAAAATAACCAATTTGGAGAAGTAAGAGTAATTGAAAATAATAACGAACCATGGTTTGTTGCTAAAGATGTATGTAGTATTCTTGACATCAAAAATACCACACAAGCCATACAAAGACTAGATGAAGACGAACGGTCTATGTTAAACATAGGGCGTCAAGGTGAAACAAATGTTGTAAATGAATCTGGTCTTTATACTTTAATTTTAAGAAGTGATAAACCTCAAGCTAAACATTTCAGAAAATGGGTAACATCAGAAGTACTTCCATCCATTCGTAAAAACGGTGGCTACATAGCAAATCAAGAAAATCTTACACCGGAACAAATTGTTGCTAATGCTTTGGTAGTTGCTCAAAGAATAATTGATGATAAAACCAAACAGATTGAAACAATGAAACCTAAAGTAGAATTTTTCGATGCTGTAGCAAGTAGCAAAACAGCAGTTTCATTAGGTGATGTAGCTAAGGTTTTAGGAATTAAAGGACTAGGTAGAAATAAATTATTTGAATTACTTAGAAATAAAAAAATACTTATGAAAGACAATATACCATATCAAAAGTATGTAGATGCAGGCTATTTTAGAGTAATTGAACAAAAATATACGAAAGATGATGAAGTAAAAATTAGCTTTAAAACACTAGTCTATCAAAAAGGTATCAACTACATCAGGAAGTTGGTGTCTTAGATGCCTTATAAAAAAAGAACTAAACCTAGAAAACATAATAAGTTTGACAAGATTAGAAACGATAGAAAGTTAAAGAAATATGAATCAAACAGTAAATATATTCGTGAGTATGTATCTAAATGAAAAAGAACCCTATTGGCAGTAGGATTCTTTAAAGTAAAGTAAAATTGGGAAAGTGACCAAACACCCCAAGTACTCAAACATTTAGTACGTCTTTTGTCGTACCCAATTCTATTATATCATATGCCACTAAATAAATAAACATGTTAGGTGGGGATTAAATTGTTAAATATGTCAGAAGTTATTAAGAAAGTGGAAAATGTCATAGGCGAGAAACGGTTTGGAGCTCGTGAAGACGTTAGAAATATATTATTAAAAAACTGTAAACGATTAGCTGAAGAATGCAACCCGTTTAATGGAGATTATGTTGTTCTGTTACAAAAGGGTTCTAACTTTATTAAGTTTGAAGAAGAAACAACATTCTTAAAGAAGAGAACTAAGACTTTACATCATGCTTATAGAGTCAAAATTTATGGTCCTTATAATGAACAAATATTTTATGCTAATGTATTAGGTCCAGCTGTAAAAAAGTTTAAGAGCGTGGTTGTATGAATGAAAAAGCAGCAGAACTATTTCATGAGTTGTCTTTAGAACTTCATGCTGCTGAGAAGAAAATTAGCAAAGCCAAAGAGCAAATTAAAAACATTTTAACTGAGGTGAAAAAATGAAACTAACTAAAGTTCATATACAAAATTTCAAGAATCTAAAGAACTTCATACTAGACCTAAGTGGTCCTATGAATTATGAGTTCTTAGCAAAGAATGCATTTGGTAAAACATCAATCGCTGATGCTATATTCTGGGTGTTAACCGGTAAGCTGCTTAGTGGTTCATCAGATATCATGAGCATCAAACCTAAAGATGATTCTAAACAACTTGTTTCAGTTGAACTAACCTTTGATGATGGTACAAGCATTATGAAAACATACCAGGAGAATTGGGTTAGAACTCGTGGAACTCAAGAGAAACGTTTAGAGGGACATTCAACAAATTGCTTCGTAAATGGAGTAAACATTCCAGTGACCAAGTTTGATGACTCCTTAAAAGAATTATTCAATGTAACCTTTGTCGGGAAGTGGAAAGGTAATATATTTCAATTACTCGTGGATCCACTCTATTTTGGTACTAAGGAATGTTGGCAAGAACGTAGAAAGTTAGTCATCGACCTTGTTGGTGATGTTACTGATGAAGATGTATTTCAGAAAGATAATAAGTTATTACCTCTACAGAAGTACTTGCTCCAATCAAAAGGCAAATTCGAAGACATTAAAAAGATTCTGAATAAAAACCTTAAAGATAAAAATGAAGAAGAGGTTAAACTTAATGCTCAAATTGAAGTACTTACAACTGATCAAACAATTCCGGTTGAGAGATACAACGCAGGATCTAAGAGAATTCAAGAGATAGAAGCTAGTATTCAGTCTTTGCATAACAAGAAGTACCAGGATCAAAAAGATATCATAGCAGAACGTAAAGAGAAGATTGCTAATATGCAATCAAAGCTTAATCAGTTAGAAAAGACTGAATATGAGACCTATAAGAAATCAATTGAAAGTCAACAATTAGATTTGCAACAACTAAGAAATGAAAAACAGCGTGTTCAAGCTGATTTCTCAACATTAAATAACCAAATCAATACTTTAGACAGACAAAAATCAGATGCTATTTATGATCAAAAAAGGATAGCGGAAGAAATTAAGTTAAATGAATCAACAATGCAATCCTTACGAAACAAGTGGACTCATATAAACAATTCGAAGTTTACTACAGATATTCTAACACTTCCAGATTCATTGATATGTCCTGAATGTGGCCACGACTTAAATGGTGAATTAATTAAACAAGTAAAAGAAGAATATGAAAACAAGATTGAAGAAAAACGTAAACAATTCAATCTTGATAAGGTCAAAGAGTTAGAGGCAATTACAGCTGAAGGTTCTCAACTAAAACAAACAAATAATGATTTAGCTGAACAAATTGAACAACTCAAAATTAAAGAAAAAGAGTTAGCAGAACAAGCTGAACAACTTATTCCACAACGTTCAGAGTTTAACTCAAAACTAATTGAACTTAGCAACAAGGAAAGTGAGTTGAATAACTCTATTCCACAATTTAAAGCATCTCAAAAAATCACTGATTTAGAAGAACAAATCAAGAAACTAGAACAAGAACCTTATCCAGTAGTACCTGGTGAACAAGACATTGAAAAACAAATCAATGAATTACAGCAAGACAAGTTAAAGATTCAAACCTCAATCGATACTTACAATGCTGAGCAAATGAACATTCGAAAAGCTGAACAACTCAAAGAAAAACATTCACTAGTTATGGACAAGATTGCTGAATATGAATCACTTCTAATGATGTTAACTGACTTCATCAAGACTAAACTTAACATCTTAAATGATCGAGTAGCATCAGTATTTGGTTACATCAAGTTCCAATTGGTTGAGAGTAATCTCAAAGAAGGTTCATGGAACGAAGTTTGCTATGTTTTAGATGGTGAAGTACCTTATCACAATACAAATAGTGCATCTAAGATTCGTATAGGTATTAAAGTATGTGAGTGCATTAAGAAAGCATTAGGAGTTAAAAACTTGTTCTATGTGATTGACAATGGTGAGCAAATCACTGATAGAGATTTTAGTAAGTTAACTAGTGAACAGACGATAAGCTTTGTTGCTTGGGATGTAGATACTCAAGAAAATCTTGAGATGACTGAAGAGCAACAAACAAATTTATTCAGCTTGGATGGTGATAAGTGATGGAAGAAAGAGAAAATCAAGTAATAAAAATTTATCAGCAATTAATAGGTATTCATGATGTGGAAAATGAAAATTATATTGAATTAGAGAGTGATAATATCACAGATTTGTTCACTAACACATTAATCTCTTTTAAATTATATGTTGAGAAATTAACGAGCAAAGAATTTGATTTAATAGAATTTATTGGAGTCTTAAATAAATTGGCAGTTCAATACTTATTAGAAAATAAAGAGGAGGACTAATATGTCAGAAAATAAAAATCAGATCCAAAAGGAAGAAGTTAACAAAGCAGTTCAAATCATGGAAAAGGACATTGCAGATATCATATTCAATAGAGTAAACAAGATGGAATCAACTCAACAGTTGATGTTTCCACCAAATTACGCTGTAGGTAATGCATTGAAGTCAGCGTATCTTATAATTCAAAAAACTGTTGATAAAAATAAATGCCCTGCTCTTCAAGTTTGTACAAAAGAATCTATCGCTAATGCTCTATTAGAAATGGTTGTACAAGGATTAAATCCAGTTAAAACACAATGTTACTTTATGGTTCATGGTAACAGTGTGGATTTATTTAGATCCTATTTTGGAGATCAAATTGTTGTGAAAAATGCACTTATGAACGTCAAAGAAATTACAGCAACTATTATCTATAAAGATGATGAAATTGAATTAGATATTGATTCAACTGGTAAACGCAGAGTGAAATCTCATGTAACTAAATTTGAGAATATAGATAAAGGCATTGCTGGTGCATACGCAACTATCATATTTGAGGATAATTCATCTGATCAAGAAGTTATGACTATGAAAGAAATTCAAGTTTCCTGGGATAAATCTCAAACAAAAACACAATCTGTTCAAAAAGAATTCCCTCAAGAAATGGCAAAAAGAACTGTAATTAAGCGTTTATGCAAACGTCATATGAACACATCTAATGATGCTAACTTGTTCATAGTTGAGTCTTACAACCGTACTACAGAAAACGAATTCATCAATACAGAACCAAGCAATCAAATAGAACTCCAGGAAGAAGTTGATAACACTGCCAATCAAGAACAGTTGATAATTGAGGGAGAAGCTGAAGAAATAAAAGCCCCTACTGACAGTAAACCAGCTGATCATGATGAATCTGTTTCTGATGACCCAGGTTTCTAAAATGAAAATCATTTGTTTAGCTAGCTCCTCTAGTGGTAACTGTTATGTCATAGATGATGGCCATAGCAAACTGCTATTAGAGGGGGCATCCCCTATAAAGTGATTGTGTCCAAACTTAATGAACATGGACTGAAACTAAACGACTTTGTGGGTTGTATAGTATCTCATAGTCATAATGATCATTCGATAGCAATCAATGATTTAAGTAGATTTATGACTATATATGCATCAGCTGAAACACTGAAAGCAAAGAAAATAATTGTGTTCAATGAAAAAGAACAAAAAGATATTTGTACAGGTAAATGTAAAGTTATAAAAGGTGGAACAAGAACAATAATCGGTACTTATTCAATTGTAGCCTTTAATACAGAACATGATTGTCCAGGAAGTCTAGGCTTTATTATAACGTCAAATAAGACCTCTGAGAGCCTTTTGTTTCTAACTGATACAAAGTATATCAAATTCAAACTAAATGCTTTTAGGTTCAATTATGTCATGATTGAGTGTAACTATGTTGATGAGTTATTGGAGTCACAAGAGATTAACTTTGCTCTTAAAAAGAGATTGATTAACAGTCATATGAGTTTAACAACGTGTATTAAAACTTTGAAGTCATTTGATTTATCAAAGTGCATAGAGATATACCTGGTGCATCTAAGTGATGCCCGGAGTGATGAACAGTTGATGAAAAAAGAAGTCAGTTCAGAGTTTGGAATTATGACTTATGTGTGTAAAAAGCATGGTGGGGTAACTTAAGGTAGGTGATAGGATGGCGAATACGGGGTATATCAAGATTCATAGAAAGATATGCGAATGGGAATGGTATACAAATCCAAATGTAATGAGGGTGTTTATCCATTGCCTAATCAAAGCAAATCACACTGATAAAAAGTGGCGAGGAGTCATGATTGAAAGAGGGAGTTTTGTAACATCTTATAGCAATTTAGGTAAAGAATTAAGGTTAACAGTACAAAATATTCGTACTTCAATAAATAAGTTAAAATCAACAAACGAATTAACAGTCAAAACAACAAACAAATATTCAATTATATATATAAAAAATTATGATGATTATCAAGAAAATAACACACAAGTTAACAATCAACTAACATTCAATCAACAATCAACTAACAATCAACTAACAACAACTAAGAATGATAAGAATGATAAGAATGAAAAGAATGATAAGAATATAGTAGATTACGAGAAAATTAAAGATTATTATAACAAAATTTGTGGAGAAGATTTAAAGAAAATTAAGTACATAACCGACACACGTAAAAAGAACATTAAAAAACGTATCGAACAGCACGGAAAAGAATCTTTAAAAATAGTAATCGATAAAACACACGCAAGTGATTTTTTGAGCGGTAGGAATGGTAAATGGACTAGTTGTGGTTTTGATTGGATCATCAAAAAAGAAAATTACATCAAAATTTTAGAAGGGACATATGACAATAACCCTAATGCAAAAAACAATAACATTAGACATCAAGAAACGGTACCTGGTTGGATGTCGAGTCATCAATCTAATGAAGTACAAAAACAAGATGAGGAAGAAGTAGACCTCGAGGAATTAAGAAAAGACTTACAGAGTTTTAAATAGAGGGAGGGAATGAAAGTGAATGAACTAAAACATAAGTACACCAATGAAATTGTATGCCCTTATTGTGGGTATGAGTTTAGTGATAGTTGGGAATTTGATGGCGATGAAGATTTAGGATTAATAGAATGTGAAGAATGTGATAAATCATTTTATGCTACAAGAGATATTGAAATTACTTACTCAACTCAAAAAGCGAAGTATGGAACTTGTAAGGTTTGTGGCGCTAAAGAAGTAGTATTAGAAAATTATTGCTCATCTATGGGAAATCACGACCATATGTGCTTAAGATGTGGAGAAAAAGAAAAACAAAAGTTAAGAAAAAAATATTTTGAAGAATTAGAGAGTTATAAGGAGGAAAAGAAATGAGAAAAGAAACTATATGTTTAAGTGAAAGAAATTTAATGTTTGCTATTGCAGGTCAATTATATGACCAAGCACCTAATAGACAACCGAGAAAAGCTGATGTAATCATGAAAAAAGTTAAAGAGGCATTTCGTAAAATTGCCTATAATTCAAATGAATTTTATACATGTGAAGTAGATAGCAAAAAGTTAAATGAATTTATCCATAATTTGTTATTTTCTATTGATGAGTTTAGAGAACTAAACTTATCTCAAACTGAATTTGACGCAGGTGTTAAAGTAGATGACCCAAATAGAGGTAAATATAAATTTACGAGTCGTTATGACGTAGAAACACCAGATAGTTGGAAAACTGATTTTATTGATTTAGATGCCTTTGAGCGTAATGTTTTAGGTAATTTATATATGTTAAAGCATTACGGAGAAGACTGTTTCTGTTGTACATATGAGGGAACAGAAAAATGTAATTCATGTAAATCTAACCCAAAATTTGGTTATCATTATAAATCATCTAGAGAACCGAGAGGTAAATATACCTTTGCTTGTCAATTTGACTGTTTTAAAAGCAGATATATATGTTGTGAAGAATGCGATGAAAAAAATATGTGTTCAAAAAGATGTGAAAGTAAACCAGACACTTGTGTTCTAGCTTTAAAGGAGAGTGATTCAAATGAATAAATTTAAAGACGGGGATGAAGTGGAAGTTGTTAAGTTTACAAACGTTGTTGATGAATCTGAAAAAGAAGAAGTAAATGCACTTATTGGTAAAAAAGGGGAAATAGTTACTATTTATGAAAACATGAAAGAAGAAGACAACCCAATAGCAGTTGAAATAGATGGGCAAATATGGTTCTTCGGAAGTAAAGAACTAAAACTAATAGATGAAGAAGAAATAAGACCTGAGGTCTCATTATGAAATTGTTAGAGATAAGAGGAATACCTAAATTACAACTAGGTCAAAAAGTTAAGTGTTATGGTTACATGAAGAAACAGAAAATCAAACCTGTTATATACGATGAAAAAGATGAATTCGCTAAACACTGTCCGGATGATTGTATTGTTTGGGATGATCCATTTCATCAAAGATTATATAAATTTAAAAATATTGAATTCGAAGGAATTGTTATTGGTAAAAAACAATTACCGTTAAGTATGTATTTTGATATTGGTTTTCATCATGATGGTTCAGAACGCCCAGAAATAAGTAAAACAAATTACATTGAAGTCTACAAAATTGCATATGCATTAAATCATACTAGATTAGTACCTGTTAAGAAAGTCAAAGTGTTAAATTAATGCCTAACTGCAAAAACATAGCACTACCTGTTCATATGCAACCACCTTGTTTTGATTGTAAAGCTAGAACAAAGAATGGGAGTTGTCACAGGTGGTGTCCAAATTATAAAGAGTATCTTGTATATGCTGAAAAGGCAAAGAAAGAGAAAAGAAACTAGGAGGGGATAATGTGTCAATAGTAGAACAACCTGTTAAGTTGGAATGCATCCACAAGGGTGGAGTTTATGTATACAAAGAAACGTTTAAAAATAAAACTTCAAAGGCAATAGTGAAAGTGAGAAAGATTGAGTCTGATGAATATGAACATGCCTTTGTTGTATCAGTGATAGAAGTTCAGCAGGGTCACTTCCCAAAGAATACATTTAGAATCGTAATTCATACTCGTGTGAAAAGTCCTATTGAACAAAACTTTTATCAGCTGGTGGGTTATTGAGATGGGAATGTTAGCTGCACTTAAATTACTAAAAGTATTACAATCAGGTAATAAATTTACAAGACAAGAGTTAGCAAACAAACTTGAGATACCTGAGCGAAACATTACTCATTATGTTTCTCAATGTAAATTAGCTGGATTTGATATTAAGGTCAAAAGAGGACATGATCATTATTATCAATTTGTAGGTGATAGAAGATGAATGAATATAACGTAGAGTGCTTCTACAAAAATGGAGATCAGATTGATGTTGAGAATATGGATATTGAAACTTGCTTCAGTCCTTTTCAAATTGCTGGAGTTAAGAGATTAGAGAGACATATAAAATCAAAGAAGAAGTATGACAAAGTTGTTATAACTTTTATCAAAAGAAAGGGAGCGTGATTTATATGCCAGAAAAAGAATTAGCATTTGATTTCGATAGTGGTGAGATTTCTGAGGTAAAGGAAGTCAAAGTTGAAAAGAAACCTAAACCAAAAAAAGAAGTGAAGGAACAATCTAAATCAAAACAACCTAAGAAATTCAAAGGTATTAAGATTTTTAGATATGGTGCAATAGATATCAAGACTGAGTTAGATATAGATGAAAATACAGAATATACTGATCAAGAACTTGTTCATAAGTTGAATGCTGCAGGATATTATGAATTCAAGGAAAGAGATACAACATTTGCATTTAACCAGGAACGTGGAATATTAGCAGTGAACATCAAAGGTAATACAAAGGGGTAATGAGATATGGGGAATAGGAACGGAATTATGATTATAGGTGCTGGTGGGACAGGCTCTGCCCTGTTCCAGGACCTATGCCGGTGTGATATTAAGGCGGATATATACCTCGTTGATGGTGACAGAGTCCAAACCAAAAATATAGGACGTCAACATTTTAGTAAAAAGCATGTGAAAAAGTTTAAGGCTGAGTCACTGGTTGATACAGCAACTCAAGCATTAGGGTTAAGTAATTTGTATTATTGCAATCAATACATCAAAGAAAATAATGTTGAAGAAATTCTTTCTATGTTACTACCACATCAAAAAAAAGTAATAGTCGGATGTGTGGATAATCATCCAACACGAAAATTAATTGAAGAGTACTTCGATAACGGAAATAAGAATTCAGATTATTATTATGTTGATTGTGCGAATGGTCAGAATGCTGGTGAAGTAGTAGCAACTTTTATTGATTACAGAAAAGTGCACGGATCCTATCGTAGTGAGTATGATCCAAATGTTCTTGAAGATACAACCGGAGCTGATGAACTAGTTGTTGAAGATGAAGAAAGTTGTAGTGATGCAATAGCTGCAGGTAATGAACAAACGATTATAGCTAATAGGAAAGCAGCTATCACTGCTCTAGAGCTAATTACAGCCTATCTGAGAGGTAAAACAAAAATAGGTATTATTTACTTTGGTGAGGTGATAAGTCGTGTCATCAAAGTATGATTCATTGCTAAAACAACCATTCTTTTATAAGTCCTTAAATAAAAAAATGGCGTTCTTAAATCGAATTAAAGATTCTAGAGTGCCAGATAGAGGAGTAAGAATAAAACCTGTAACAGATTTATTTGAAGAAATGCAGAAAAAGAATGATTACACCTTCTATGGGAATATAGACAAGATATGTTCTTTATTATCTGATAACAATATGTTTTCTTTACAAATTGAAATGTGGATGGGTTATTGTAAAGAAGTTAGATCATTAGAAAAACAATGCTTTAAAACTCGATATTCAAAACTATACAAGAAATTACCTAAAGCAGATGCTTATGTGTTAGGCATTCATTGGTACCTGCAAGGTAAAGTAGATTGGCAGCAAAACTATGTTATACCATTTGAAAAAACGACATATAAAAATAGGATACTTTATGTAGGGCTAATTAAGAAAGGGGTTGAAGTGGATGCAATTTTCTGGGGCAACTTGGCAAGGCGTTTTGGCTGTTACAATTACAGACGATGAAATAGATATCTTTAAAAAGCGAGTTACTAAAAAAGGAATCTTACGAAGTCGTAAATATAAAGACGTATTAGAGTATCTTGTGAGTATCTCAAAAGAAAAGGATTTTGAAAAGTTAATTGCTAATATTGAAGACCCACTTTTTAAATCAGATGTAGCTTATGTCTTAGAAAAAATTATAGATAACCTGACAGATACCGCAAGAAACTTTAGATTTTCTTATGAATTAAAAGATTTGATAAAGAAAACAGATACATTTAAACGAATCAATGTGAGAGATGAGGTGTTATTTTGAAAGAGTTTGTATTAAAAATTAAAGATGTTGGAGTACCGGAGATTCAAGTTAAGGATGGGAAGATAAAGAAAAAAGGATTTATTGATCCAAGAGATTGTATCAAGGTCCTAGATGATGTCAAACGAGTCTTTCAACATAAACTCACAGATCAAGAAGTACGCTGGAACATACCAACACCAAACACTTTAGCAATAGACAATGAAACAAATTCAATTATTGTAGTACTTCCAGCTGATACTTATTACATCCCATATGTAGCAGGTAAAGAACCAATAGTGTTTCAATGTAAGTTACCACCGGTGATATGTATTAAAAAAACAACTAATATTTATCTGTTTTATACAGATGATGATGACAATATAACAATTGAGAGCAATATATATCCATTAAAAATAGGCCATGTATACGGAGATGGCCATGTCTGTTTGGGGAGTTTTGACCAGAGAATAGACTTGAACAATGCCCGGGAGTACTTCAGAGAACTCATTTGTTATCCTGCATCACATGCTCATGAAGTGAAGTACTTACGTGAGATACAAGAACAAGGATTTAAAAAGACATTTCAAAATAAAAAGAAGATGAGTTCATTTATATAGGAGTGGAATCATGAGAGAAACAATATTTGTTAAACCTCAAAAATGTCCTGATTGTGGAGAGAAAAACCATTTGTTAGATAATGGATGGAGCAATATCGAGATAAAGCATTATGATACTTATGATCCAGATAAAGAGTTTAATAAAAAGGATTTTTATTATGAGTGTAACCATTGTCATTATACCTGGGGAGTAAAAACAAAAACAAGAGAAAGAAGATTTTAGAGGAGGTCTAAATATGTGGAAATGGATATTATGTGTAGTGATTATCATTCTAGCGTGTGTTTACATCTATCGAAGTGCTGATACTACTCCAGTGGATGAAGATAGAGAACAGATAAGATATCTTCAGGAGTTGTCAGGAAAGCATAGAAGAAAGAAAGGTAAGTTTTACGAGAAGGTGAAGAGATGAGCTGTAAATATTTAGAATTATTAACAGATACTGAAGCAGAACAGATAGGAGAAACAGAAACAGGTGAAGCTGTTGCTAGACCTGTTGAAGTAGCAGTCGGCGAGTTTTGTCATAAGAAAAAAGAATATAATCCAGACTGTTCAAAATGTAAAGAAAAAGCTAGACCCGAATGGATCTAACTTAATGACGAAATATAATCAATTAATTTAGTTGTTATATCATTTCTAAATATTAGAATGATAGGAGTTAAAATCCAGTAAAAAATTTGTGCTATTTTGATAATAACTGATTCAGTGTTTAATCCTAAATAACTCAATATATTTTTAGGTAAATAAATCACTAAATTAATCCAATATAAAGGATTAATGGTTTCAAAAATACGTCTATTATATTCTCCAATAACAGTCTCAAACAATCTTGCGGTACCAATAGCATCATCTTCAACATTGTTAGGAAATCTAGACAGCAAAGAAACCATTCCTGTAGCAACTTGACCATAACCACATTGAATGGCCACAGGGACTGATGGCTCTTTAACATTTGACATTTTCACTAGTCTTTCAATTGATGTTTTATTTCTTAATAAATTAGTTTTATTATCTATAAAAAGAAATCTATCATATTTTTTCATATAATATTTCATTGAAAACAAATATATATAGTTGGATATTAATTTATAAAAGAAAACACCTAAAAATATGTAAAAATAAACTATACAAATCTCCCCTTTCAAAATATTTAGTTTTTATTTAACCACTCATGATACTTGTTAAGTAATTTTATAGAAACCGGAATGCTTGAATATTAATTTCTGATTTTAATTGTTCTCTATAATCTCCAAAAATTAAATTGGAAAGAATAGCATTTAAATTGAAATCATTGTCGCCATTTACTATTTCAGCTAATGTTTCTTTATCTAATGATTTTATAAAATCGTTAAATTCTCTCATCATTCTCACCTCACTTTCTTATATATATTTAAATAATACCTTATTATAGCACCGTTACTCTCTGAAAACAATATTAAAAAGAAGTTAATTTATATAGATATAACTAAATTATAAAGGAGTTGGTTTAATGCCAAAACTAATTAAAGGGAAAATAACCGATAATCTCGAGACGAATGTTGTCATCGCTGAACATCAAGATGAGTACAAATCATTACCAGCGCATGTTACATATACAGGCGTAGTAGCATTTGCTTATGAGTTATCGGATGAAGAAATAGAACAAATCAAAAAGAACAAACGTGTTTATGTGAGTATGCTTACCTTTGGTAATCCATTGCAACCACATTATTTAACAACTAATCCGGAACTATTAGAAAAGAACGTGAAGCATTATGACAATGAGTATAAGGCGAAGTTTGGGATTAAGGGGGAATAGATTATGAACCAAACAGCTACTATGATATGTAATTCATTTCATGATTTATTGTTTAAAATATCAAAAGGTAATCCTGGAGCATTAACTGCTCTTATGGAAATTTCACAAAAAACAACATTCGAATGCGTATCGCTTTTAGAACAGTTTATTAAATTGAAAATATATGGAAGTGAGCTCTATATGCTATGGAATGATAGTTGTGATAGAGATACAGATAAATTGATCTTTCTTTTAAAAGAATATAGAGCCGGAAACATATGTGACCATTACATTCGAAACCTTGTTATGGCAAGAGGAAGAGGTATAAAATTTGATTTAAAAGAAGCAAAAGCAGTTAATGGGAGACCAGAAGAACTAGTTTGTTTATTACAAAGGAAATATGAGAATTGTAAACCTGGTAATACAATTAAGTTTGTCGTTGATCATCAAAAAGGAAATATTGTTATTACTATGATGAAGCAAGGTACAAGTCAATGCACTTCAACAGAATTGGATAGAAAAGCAATTTTAATGGATATGAATAGATATGTAGAAATCGCTTTGAATCAATTAGATCATGAGTTAAGAGATTTCAAACGAAATAGGGGGGAATAGTTCGTGGAAAATAAACTTGTTGATGAAGTAATCAGTGATGAGGAAATAAGCAACTACAAAATTAGATTAAAGATTAGAAAAACTATGAAATTGTATTGGGATTCATTAGATCTTGCTTATACCACCGAAGAAGAACTAGCTAACAAAATGATCGGGAATAAAAGCATACGAAATACTCCAGGAACAAATTATAATTCAAAGCAATTAGAAGAAGAAACAATAAAACATCTTACAGCTAAAAACATTGTTAGTACCATTGATGATATCATAGAAAATCAATTAAAAGGATTAAACCAGTTGATTATTGACAGTGTTTATATTCAAGAAGAACCTAAGGATGATACAATGGATAGGATAAAGAACTATCTTAGAATGCCTAAAAACAAAGAATATCCAAAATCAACGTATTATCGTCATAGACGAAAGGCAGAACGCATATTTTACTTAAAAATCATAAAAAAATTAAACTTTTTTTAAAAAATGGGAATAAAATGGGAATCTAGAAAGCAAAAATATTCATTCTCTTATATAATAATCTTTGAGGTACTATATCGAGGTCCCCTACCCTTGATAATTTGCTTCCTTCCAAACTCACTTTACCCCCTCTCATAAAATATATATTTAGAAAAACATCATCTGGATAGGTGGTGTTTTTTAGTTAATTATATAGAAATATATAATCAATTGGGATATAATGGAATTAGAGAGGGGGTGGTGAATATGTGGGTTGATTTCAATGGGAAATTGGTTAATTTAAAAAATTTTGATGTATGTGAATTTGTTAAGCTTCAAGAAGGAAGTACCATTATCTTAAAAAAACACACTGGTGGTGGAACATTAGAACTTAGGGAAGTTTTTCAAGATGAACAATCAGGTATGCAACGATATATTAGAATCAAGTCGAGGATAATCTGATTTCTAAAGTATATTACTTAAAGACATCTTAATAGGTGTCTTTTTTATTTTATAAAAGGTGGTGAATCTGTATGGCTAAATCTAAGTGGCCAAGGGTTAAGGAAAAGTTAATATTAGTTGAGGCATGGGCTAGAGATGGCCTTACAGATGAACAGATATGGCATAATCTTGGAATTGGTAAAGATACTTTTTATCGATATAAGAAAGAACATCAAGACTTTTCGGACGCCTTAAAAAGTGGAAAAGAGGTTGTTGATGTACAAGTAGAAAATGCTATGTTAAAAGCAGCATTGGGTTATCATTTCATTGAAGAGTCAATGACTAAAGATGGTAGAGTGGTTCCGCTTAAGAAATATGCTCATCCTAATACTACAGCACAAATCTTTTGGTTAAAGAATCGTAGACCTGCTCAATGGAGAGATAAACAAGAAATAGATCATTCCGGTTCTATGGATATAAATACTAATCCAATGAAAGATTTATCAACTGAAGATTTAAAACGATTGGCTAAGATGGCTGATGAAGAATGATTGATCGTAAATTAATAGCACTTGAAGCCAAAAAAGAACTTGCAAGACGTGAGTTCTTTTCTTTTGAGCGTGTATTAGCTCCTGATTTTTATAAGAGGGGATATAAGTATCTAGTTACATTAGCTAATACGCTTCAAGCACTCTATGAGGGGCGAATCATAAGATTAATTCCAAGTGTTGATTGGGTTATAGTTGAGGATGTAACAAAATATACAAATTATCAAACTTGTAAAAAGTTGATGCTTAACATGCCACCACAACATGGAAAATCAAGAACCTTAGTTAATTTTTGTTGTTGGGTTTTTGGTAAGAACCCTAGCGAAAAGATCATTACAGCAAGTTATAATGATTCAGTTGCCTCAGACTTCTCTCGTTATACAAGAGATGGGATTGCACTAGAAAAAAATGATAAATACGATATTGTTTATTCTGATATTTTCCCTAAAACAAAAATCAAAAAAGGAAATGCTGGATTTGAAAAATGGGCTTTAGATGGTCAACATTTCTCATATCTTGGTGCTGGTGTAGGGGGTTCTATCACTTCGAAAGGTGGAACAATTCTAATAGTTGATGATCCAATAAAAGGTGCAGAAGAAGCTATGAATGAGAACCATTTAAATAAAATTTGGACTTGGTACACTAACACTTTTAGGTCTCGTGTAAGTGCTAAAGGTGGAGAACCAATCGAAATATTAAATATGACGCGTTGGGCCGATGGCGATTTATGTGGCCGAATATTAGAATCATCTGAAAAAGATGAATGGTATGTCCTTAAATTTGAAGCTTACGATGAAACAGAAGATAAAATGTTATGTGATGATAGGCTTAGTAAAAAACGTTACCTATCTCAAAAAAGTATCTTAGACTTATCAATTTTCATGGCTAACTATCATCAACAACCAGTAAATATTTTAGGGAAATTGTATCAATCATTCAAAACCTATGACACACTTCCAGTTGATCAAAATGGTAACTCATTGTTCACAGGTATTTATAGCTATACAGATACAGCGGATGATGGGTCTGATTACCTTTGTAATATCATTTGGGGTGATTATAACAAAGAATCTTATGTTCTTGATGTTATATACACAAAGGAACCGGTTGAAATAACAGAGGTTAAGGTTGCTGAACACTACATTGAGTACCAAGTAAACAAAGCTCGTATTGAATCAAACAATGGTGGTAAACAGTACGCTCGTAATGTTAAGCGTATCACTGAGGATGAGTTAGGCAGCAATTACACAACGATTACCTGGTTCCATCAGTCAAAGAACAAAAACGCTAGAATCCTTACTTATTCAAGTTGGGTTGTAAATCATGTGTATTATCCAGCTAATTGGCGTAACAGATGGCCAGAGTATTACAAAGCAATGAACAGTTATCAACGAGAAGGAAAGAATGCACATGATGATGCACCAGATGCAACTACTGGAATGGCTGAGACAATGTATTTAATCCATAGATAGAAAGAGGTGATAATTTGGGGATTATTAATTATGCTAAGAATAAAATCCAAAAATGGCTGGGTATTATCCCTGCACAACCTAGACACATGATAATACGTGAATCATTTACTCATGAAGATTATGTCTTGATGAATCGTGTGTGGTATCGTGCTGATCCATCAGAACTAAGTCAGTTTTACAAGCATCTAGGTATGTGGGGAACAAATGATAGTCGGTTTTGGTATGTTACTCCCCCAACTGGGAAAACAATTAGAAAAATCCATTCAGGATTACCTGCTCTCATGATTAATATGCTTACTGATATTACAATTGATGATTCACTGGGTGTTGAATTAACTGAAAAAGAAAAAGATAAACCAGGTGGAGATGGCCATACACAAGAAGAAATTGATTTATGGAATGAGATTCAAAAAGATAATTCACTTTCGAAGGTTATCAAGGATGCAACACGAGATACATTAGTTGATGGTGATGGAGCGTTTAAAATCAGTATTGATTCTGATATTAGCGAATACCCAATTGTAGAGTTTTACTCTGGTTCCAAAGTTGATTATGTTTATAAACGTGGGCGATTGATTGAAGTTCAGTTTAAAACTAACTACTATGATGAAAAGAACAAGGAATACATCCTGGTTGAAAAATATGGTAAAGGTTCTATCAAGTATGAACTACAAGATGATAAAGGAAATAAAGTAGATTTAAATTTATTAGAAGAAACTAAAGACTTAGTAGATGTGGAATATGAAGGCAAATTTTTCATGGCTGTTCCTCTTATGTTCTTTGAGTCTAGTAAGTATAAAAATCGTGGTCAATCAATAATTGATGGTAAATATGATAATTTTGATGCACTAGATGAAATTATTAGTCAGTGGCTTGATGCAATCCGTCTTGGTCGTGCTGAAAAGTTTGTTCCGGAGGAATTACTACCTCGGGATGCTGAAGGTAACAAACTTCCATTTAACCCTATAACAAATCAGTTTTACAAACTTAATCAATCAATGAATGAAGATGATGAACAAAAACCAACTACTATTCAACCTACTATTGAGTCAGAGAGGTTCTTGCTATCATACACACAGTTTCTAGACCTTTGTCTCATGGGTCTTTTAGCGCCATCCACATTAGGTATTGATGTTAAGAAGCTAGACAATGGAGAAGCTCAACGTGAAAAAGAAAAAACTACAATGTACACACGCAACAAACTGATTTCAGCATTAGAAAAAGCTATTCCTGTTCTAGTCGACTTGGTGTTAAAGACTTACGATACCATGAGTAAGAACGCACCTGGTGAATATAAAGCAACTATTGAATTTGGTGAATACAACAATCCATCATTTGAAGCAGTAGTTGAAACAGTTGGTAAAGCTAAACAGTATCAAATCATGAGTACTGAAGAAGCAGTTGAGCAAATGTATGGTGATACCAAGTCTGATGAAGAAAAAGAATTGGAAGTTCAACGCATTAAGGATGAAAATAGTTTTGCTCAAGATAACGGTCAATTTGGTGGAATGGATAACTTTTTTGAAGAAGATATTGAAAATGATGATGAAGATAAAAAGAGAGAAGAAGAGGAACCAGGAGCTGATAAATAATGATTGATGCTCAAGGAATCAGTACGGGTGAAGAAGTAAGACGTATCCTAGAACAAATGGAATCAGGACTTATTGTCAACTACAAGAACTTCTTTGATGCCAAGAAAGATAAGCCAATCAACAAGGTTGACGTAGATAAATGGCAACGCCAACAACTAAGTAAGTTCACAACATTTCAAAGAAGGAATCAAGCAATTGTTAAATCATATATAAAGCCACTTAACAAAGCCATTCTAGACGATTTAAAGGCATCTTACGAGTTTGGTATTAATTATGTCACCAAGCAAATAAAGCGTGCAAAGAAAAAAGGAAAAGTACTGAAAAGAACAGGTTATTCAGTATCTTCTTTTGGTAAAAATAGTAGAGTTCAAAAGCAAATAAAAGATATTCAAAGTAAACTCAATTATGCTTTTCATAATGCTTTAAAGGACCTAGATAGACAGTATTTAGAAACTGTGTCTAAGACTAAAACATTAGCAAAAGCTTCTGATACTCTTCATAGTGCAATTGATTTAGCTGGTAAGACATTACTAGTTGGTGGAATTACTGCTGGGTTAACGGCTGCAGGAAGAAGAATGAATATTGTTAATCAGTTAGAGTTACAAACAGTAGAAGGCAGTCAAGAGATCATGTTCATGGGCGAAGGTGAAAAAGCATCTGAAGTTGGTAATTATCTTGTGTATATCACAATACATGGTTCGGCGTGTCCTTTGTGTACCCCATGGCAAAACAAGGTCCTTATAGATGATGTTTACCAAAATGGAAAGCCAGATGGAAAACATGATTTACTTAGTACTGCTATAAAGGCAGGACTCTTCCATTGACGAAAAGTTGGGTGGAAGTAAAACGGTGTGAACCACAACACAAAGTGGGTGTATAAATCCTAATGATTTATGCTAACGGGGAACGGAGCCATCCCAATCCCGTGCTAAGCTATTGTAAAAAGGGACAAATAATCTTTTACAATAGAAAGTGTAGAGACTATCCCGAAAGGGAGTAGAATGGGTATTGTGCCATTCGAAGCGCATCGCATACATTAGTATGATGAGATAGTCCAATTAATGTACAATTGTCGTCACAACAGGTTAACGTTTATTGAAGGTGTTGACAAGATACCTGAAGTACCGGACTATGTTCCAAATATCGATACCGGAAAAAGAAAACATGCTAACATCGGTAAACAACATCGAATATATAAAAAAGAACAATTACAACGTAATATGGAACGTCAGATTCGTATGTGGAAACGAAGAGAACTTGGATCATTATCTGAAAAAGAATATCGTAAAGCACGTCTTAAAGTAAGAGTATGGCAAGCTAAACGTAATCACCTTGTTAAGAGTACTGATGGTTTATATCGTCCTCACTATTGGCGTGAGAAACCAGGATTTAGACTCGTTAAGGATAAGCGTTGGCAAGATTTGAAGTACAATAAAAACATAGTGTAAACAACTCGTCTTGGGATGACGATAAAAGCATCCTTTTTCATTTTAACCTACGCAGACACGACTGCGATATCAAGTGAAAGGAGAAAGTAAAATGGAAAAATTAAAACAACTTTTAGGTGAAGACCTATTCAAACAAGTCTCTGAAAAAATAGGAAGTAACAAATATATTTTCGGGCTTGCTGAAAACTACATAGCTAGAACTCGTTTTGATGAAGTAAACAATGCTAAGAATGAGTTTGAAAAACAAGTAAAAGAATATAACAAAAAGGTTGAAGACCTTACAAAGAGTGCAAAGAGTACTGAAGAACTCAATACTCAGTTAGCAACTCTAAAAGCTGATTTTGAAAAGAAAGAAGTAGACTATCAAACTCGGCTAAAAGAAACGAGAGAGAACACAGCTCTCAAAATGGCTTTCAATGGGAAAGTCCATGATGTTGACTACGCAATTAGTCAAGTAGATAAAAGTAAATTGAAGTTCGATGAGAACGGAAATATAACCGAGGGTCTAGATGACCAGTTGAAGACTTTGAAAGAATCGAAGTCTTTTTTGTTTGTACCTGAAAAGAAGGATGTTCCTAATCCGTTTGGATTTAAGAAAATTGGAGGAGATCCTAATCAAAATCCGCCTCAACATCAAGAGCCCAAAGGGATTGCTGAAGCTTTGGCTTTCACTATTCAAGGTGGAGAATAAAAAATAAAAAAAGGAGGGCATAAAATATGCCAGTAACATTAGAACAGGTTAGAACAAGAGTACAAGATAAATTATACGGTTCCATCATAGATGAGTTCCGTAAGGATCCTTTATTAGATATTATGTTATTTGATGACACTTTTTCACCTCAAGGAAAAGGTAGTTCATTAAAATATCTATATGATCGTGTAACAACTTATGGTTCTGCTGCATTCAGAGCAATAAACTCTGAGTACACTCCTCATGAAGCTGAAACTTCTCAATTTATTGCTTCACTAGGTATTTTTGGGGGTTCATTCCAAATCGACCGTGTTATTCAATTAGATACAGAAGGTTTAGTAAATGAACTAGCATTTCAAATGGAACAAGGGATTACTGCAGCAAGAGCACTATTCGGGGATACATTCATCAATGGTGATACAGCTGGTGATGCTAATTCTTTTGATGGATTAGATAAAGCATTAGTTAGTTCATCTACAGAAGTTATTCCATCTGCAGTTATTGACCTTTCAACTGCTGCTGCACTTGATTCAAATTATAAAACATTGTTAGATGGATTAAGACGTTGGAGAGCTAAACTAGATTCATCACCAGATGCATTTTTGATGAATCGTGAAATGTATGCAGTGTTCCAATCTATTGCAGACCGCTCTACTCAATTCATGCAAACTAAAAATGAATTAGGTCAAGAGATTATAAAATGGGGTAACACTCAACTTATTGAACTAGGTGACAAACCTGGTACTTCTGACCCAATAATTCCAATTGATGGTGTAGCTGGGACAACAGATATTTATGCTGTTCGAATTGGTCTTGATGGTTTGCATTGTATTACGCCTAAAGGTGGAAATGTAATCAATCAATATATGCCAAACTGGAAATTACCTAACGCAGTTAAAAAAGGTGAATATGAAATGGTTGCAGGTCTTGTATTAAAAGCAACTCGTGCTGCGGGCGTATATCGTAAAATCAAAATTAATTAAGGAGGTTTATTATGGCTACTACTAAAATTTATACAAAAAACAAAAAATACGTCGGCATATCTGCAGGCGTATCTTTTAATAAAGGTGTTGGAGAAATTGACAATGGTAACAAAAGAGCAATGCAATGGTTTAAAGAACATAAAGATTCATATTCAGTTGGAAAACCATTTGGAGAAAAAGAAGTTAACGAAGAAACTCCAGCGAAATAGGGTGATTAAATGTATATCATCGATAATGATTACATGAGAAACGAGCGGGCACTTGATGTCCGCTCATCTTTAAAAGTTAAAAATAATGCAAGTAATATTGCTGAGATATTTTTAAAACAATTATCTTATCGTGTTTATGATCATATTATTCGTAACAGTGCTAATTTTAGTAAACGAATTGAAATAGATAATTACCTTTCCCAAGATGATGAACGTGTAGAAGATTTCAAACGAGCTTTAGCTGAACAGACGTTGTATGTTTTGTCTAATGGTGATTTAACACTCATGTTACCTGATGGCCAGTTTAATTATGATGATTGGCAGAAGATGAGAATCAGTCCAGGCGCGTTGGATATATTAAAAAACATGGGATTTTTACGAACTGTAATTTCAGATGATGAATTGTTTTATAATGATCCTGTTAGCAAGTTATTCGACCCAACTCGTAATTGGTAGGTGAGACTATGATATTACAAATGAATGATAACAACTCAAAACAATATGGTGATGCCAAATTAATTAGAAAGAACTCAGTTAAGACATTTAAGTATGAACAGATTGACAGTAGAAAATATGTTAGTAATGATCCAACTAATGGACTAATGTGGATGAAAGCTTCTCAGAGCATCAAAACTCATGAGGAGCTTCATTTTGTTTATGGAGATAAAATTATATTAGATGCTTATGATAAAGAACTAGTCGTTGCTAATATATCTAAAAAGGTGAATTCTAAGCAGTTGATGTTATTAAAACAAAATCTGTCAGTTGAATACATCTTGGACCTGGCGTGATAGTTATGGGATTAACATTATTTCAAATGACTAACATACTTCATAAGCATCTTTATAGAGATTGCCCGGTAGATACTGAGAATTTGCATGATCGAGGGCTTGTTAAAAAACAATTTGGTCCTAACTCAATGGGAGTTGAAATGGGTGGACCATTGGCTCCATATGGACCTATTACTACTCTTCCATGGGTCAGTCCACATTGGAATGGGAAACGTAACCCACATGAAGGGTGGGCAAAAAGAGCTGCTAATGCTGCAGCTGAAGAAATAGCATCAACAACAGGAGGTAGAGTTGCATGATTAAAACTGATATTGCATCTGATATTAAAGCAGTATTAGGTGATAAATATAAAATATATGTTGATAACAATAGCCTTGGTTATATCAACATTGACAAAGATATGACAATTGAAAAACAGATTGCAGATTATGAATCTCACATCGTAGGAATATTTAGGACTCAGGCTGGTGAAATAGTTGCGCTCAAGGACTTATTTTCATCGTCTTTCTCGTTTTCAATTGATTTTATAGTTCCTATTGAATCAGTTGTTACGTTTTATGATGATGTAGATATTTTGATATCAACCATGAATGGGTCTTTGAATGATAATGAAACGTATCGATATATCATAACGTTTAACTCACCTATTCCACTAGAGAATACAGGACCAATTGATGGTGTATTCTATCAAAAGATTTCTCTTACAGGCTTTATTGCTCATTCTGATCAGTCGATGTTTGGAAATGATTTTCAAGTATTTATTAACGAAGTTGAAGTCAAGGGAGTAATTAGCCATAATGCTTCAGTGCATGTGGAAACAGATATAAGAACAGTTGAAAGTGGACTAACTCCACAGGTGCTAAAAAAATATGTGATAAATACATTATCATTAACTATGCACACTCGATTAGATGATACAATTGCATCCGATCTTATGAGATATATATATTACCCTCAAATGTTTGAAGATAATCCAACTGTTAGTGTACGAGTGAATTACAATGGAAATACACGTAACTGGCTTAATGCAGTTTTGATTGAAGTGACTGAGGATACATCAATTGGTGGGTATGTTATCTTATCCTGCACCTTAATGAAGACGGTGATATAATATGGCTGAAAATGTAATTACAATTAAAATTGAAGATAACTCAAATGGAAATAGTTTCAGCAATAATGATATTGGAGAATCAATTCAAAAAGCTGCAACAACAACTAAAACGGATATAACCTTGAGACAAAAAGCTTCATCAAATCAAATTGCCAAGACAGTAGGGATGAATGTTGCAAATACCGCTACAAATGGATTATCTGGTCAAATGTTAGGAATAGCAGCTAGTTTTACAACTCCTGTTGGTATTGCAATGATGGCATTAGGTGTTGCAAATCAGTTATATGCAGAATGGAAAGAAATGAAACGTCAACAACAAGAGCAAGTTAACACATTATTAAGTGCTGGAGGTAAACATCGAACTCGTGCTAATTTGTATAATGTTAGGACTAATATGATCACTGGAAAAACATACGGCGGTACACAAACAATATATGGGAGAAGATAAATATGTTAAGAATAGAAATATCTCAAGGTCAATGGGTAGAATCACCTAATCTTCTACCGTATCCTAATCATCTAAAATTAGATGAATCATTTGATAATGCAGTAGTACAGAGAATTGTTAATTCAAAAGAATCTCTTCCTGTTTTAACAAAAGTTCAATTGATTGATGGTAATAAAGTATTTGATTATTTAGTTAACAATTCTCCTACTGAAAGGATTGGGTATAATGCTTATATTCAAACATTAGAATTAATTGAGCCTACTGAAATTGCTAAAGGAATACAATTAGATAACATAACGATTACTCAACCATTAAATCCAGATATACATCATCCTAAAAAAATGCTAGATGAAGAAATCGATAGAATACTAGAAATTACTCCAGTAGTCAAATTAGATAATATTGATAAAACAATACTATACAAATTTGAAATAGATCCCCAAATTAGAACTTTTTTTCATACAATAGATTCACCAGATTTTTCATTTTCAGAATATACTTTATTTGACTTCTTAGTAGATATTGGAATGTATCTTGATATGTTTCCTAGAATCAAATTTGGAAACTATGAAACTAATGGCAAATTAATGATATCATTTGATGAATTAGATGTGAAAAATAAAAATAATTATATCGTTGAAAATAATAATAGAGTAGAAACTCAGCAACCCCTTGAAAATTATGCAAATACTGTTATTTCAAATGTATCTAACCTTTCTGTAGATGATATAATTGTTCATCCTGCTGAAGGACTTGGTGTGTATGTTAATGCTCCTGAAGGAAAATCAGAAATAACAGATGATAATGCTATTATTACATTACCAAATCGAATTAATAAAATTATAAAGATAGAAGGTTATTATATTGGTCCTTCGAGTACAACAAAAGCATGGTATGATGTGACAAAATATATATATGAATTTAAAGAGTGGGAAACCTTGAAACCAGCTGCTTTAGTCTCAGCAGATCCGTGGAATACAAAAGATTACACCTTGTACTATAAGTATAATGATAAACATATTATGAATATTAAAGGTTTTTGCCACGGAGGTGACGGTCCTTTATCAAACGAGGTAAGAACGACAATGTATCGGATAACCTACATACCATACATCGATACTAAAACTTCTCAAAGTAATCAAGCTAAAACAGAATATGCTGTAATATATAACCAAAATAATAATATAATTGAAAATAGCGTGTACTCTAAACACTTAAAAAATTACATCAAAAGAATGGAAAATGGTGATGAAATATTATCGAAAATTTATAATAGTTTAGATGATTTACCGCAACTTGGTCACTATGTTAACGATGATTATATACTTACAAATCTAAGTTATACAAAGTATTATAATTACTATGATGTGACTAAGCAATTATCAAAAGGATATACTCGTAGAGCTGAATTTATTCGAGCAAAAAATGAGATAAGAACTTGGGAAATACCAGCAACCGGAAGAATAGAAAATAGAAATATTTTAATCGGAGAAAAATTATATATTGGTGTATTGAAAAGCGATTTATCAAACTACGAAAAAGAAAATAGCGTGTCTATTAATCCATCCAGATTTGATTTAATATTAGAAAACGAGTTTAATTTTTTAGTAAATAAACCTCAAGAAAATAGATCAATTTTTGCAGGGTTAAGATTTCATCTAAAGAATGATACTATAATACCAGCAAAAGTTGTTGTTTCAAGAGCAATATACGGAAATAAAATAATATATGAAATTAAAACTTTAAATAATACATTGTTGGGGTACTCTAAATCATTAAATTGGGTTAGCAAAGTAAACAATCAATTAGGTGTAACATATACTGATGAGTATGGTAATTTTGAGACGGTAGACATAGGATTTTCACACAGCTTTGATTTTCTTACAAAAGAAGATTTTGCCAGAGATTATCCCTTATCTAATGAAACCGAAGTTAATGGTTTTTTCCACAATGCAGAAATTACACTAAATCAATTGAATGTAAAAAAAGATGCTAGGGAAATAATTAATTTAACTTATAATCTAGAATACAAGACAATTGGTAGTTTGTTCTTTCATGACAAAAACATAAAAAAATATAGAAATTCAATTAATTCTTATTCACTAAAATTATACTTTTTTACCTCTTGTTTATCTTTGGATACCAGTATATCTGATGATTTTATATTACAGTTGACGTTTAATTCTAGAACTCCTGAAATATCTTATGAATCTGATGATATCGACAAATTTAATATTAATTATTCGTTTAGTAGTCTTGAAACTACAATAGTAGACAATTTACAAACTATAGTACTCCTTGTTGAAGAAACAAAAGATATCATAATGCTAATAAATGATGATAATAGTATTGAACAATTAAAAACTAGTTTACGTAGTGGAGAATTTAATGTATACTTCAAATAAAAGAAGTCATATAATTAAGAACTTAGGAGGAAACAATGAAAGAAGGTAAAAAGAAACTTGCTAAGGATTGGTTAGAAGAGATGAAGTGGTGGTCTCGTGCCCCCATTTATTTTTCATTTCTGGGTTTAATTGTAGCAATAATATTAAACAAAGGTGAGAATTTATTGTTGTACATAACCATATTTGTTTTTGTTTTGATGTTTTTCATTATTAGAGCTAAATTGTTTTATCAGATAAGTGAAAAACTATACTATATTATTACATTTGATGATGATAGCGAAGTTAAGCCAGAAGAGTGATAGTAAATCTATTGCTCTTTTTATTATTGTTAAAAAGGAGAGAAGATAAATGAAAAAGCTTTTATTTATTATTGTACTTGTATTTGTTTGTATGTTTATGTTTATAAACTTTGGTTCATTTGAAACTAAAGCAGAATTTTTAATTTGCGATGAAAATGATGTATGTTTTGATCCAACAGAAATCCCTCAGATTATTATTTCAATTGATTTTCCTGATCATCTTTTTACAGATATACCTGAACCTGATTGGAGCGATTATGCTACAGCGTATGATAATGAGGGAGATTTGACACCACAGATTGTTATTACTGAAAATGTAGACATGAATCAAGCAGGTACTTATACGGTGACATATACAGTTAGTAATTCTAATGGAACAACAACAAAATCTAAACAAGTAGGTGTGTATGAATGTGTTGACTATTAAGTAATTTAATGGTGATAAAAAAGGAGTGTGATTCATAGATGTTTATTAACTTAAATAAAGATGGAACAATAGCAAAAGTCATTGGTTCCAGGGTGTTTAGAAAGAGTAATAGTGTTAGTACTATTGCTCTTTTTGCACCCTTTGCAAAAGATGCAAGTATAAAAATAAATTATACCTTGCCTGATGGAAGTGTGTTTAGTGATGTGATGCTTTACCAGGAGTTTTCTCAAGATGAAGAGAAAAACCTCTTTACATGTAAAGTAACACATAGTATCACCGAAATCGAAGGGCAAGTAATAGTATCGTTGGAAATACACGCTACAAATGGTGATGATGTAGAAATACAAACTACAGCTGAAACATATATCACAGTTGAGGCATCAACTAGCAATGATTTAGCACTTCCTGCTGAGGAAGTATTTATGAATGCTGTAAATGGTGTAAATGCCCAAGCACAAACTAATAAAGAAGATATAACATTACTAAATGAACATATAACTGGTTCTGATACTACTATCACAACATATATGACGAACACTGACCAAGCGATTGCAGATTTACAACAAGCAGAACAAGATCATGAAACTAGACTACAAAACAAAGTCAAATCAATATCAGTTGATACTACAACAGATATACCTAAGATTCATTATGAAAACGAAACACAGCAGTTTAATATTGATATTAAAGGTTTTGTTATTGATGCAAGTTACAATGCCACGACTGGTGTAGTTACATTAAACACATCTGGAGAGGACATACCTGATATTACATTCGATTTACCGACTGAATTAAGATTTGAATCAGGTAGATATGTTGAAGCTACCAAGGATTTAATCATGGTGTTAGCGAATGGTTCTGAGATTGCTATCCCAGTAGATGATATTTTTAAACCAATTAGTGATTTAGAAACTCGTGCAACAAATATTGAACTAAAAAATACTACTCAGGATAATAGATTAAGTGCAATCGAGGGAGCGTATCTTAAAAAAGATGGTTCTGTAGAGATGAATGAAAATTATCAACCAACTACGCCAAAACAGGTAGCGAATAAAGACTATGTTGATAAATCGATTTTGGCTGTAACAGGTCAGGATTTAAGTAACCTAGTTACTCCTGCTCAACTTGATGAAGCAGTAAATGAAGTCAAAGCAGAATTAGATGACCCTACATTTGTAGAAGAAACATTTGATAAATCAGTTAATACTCCTGCTAATAAAATATTAGAAGCACCTCAAGAGTTAGTATCTATCGAGGGTAATACACTTCCAATTCTTACTGCAAGTGAACAAGCAATCGCAGATATAAAGGTAAGTGATACACATAAAAATACCGTTGTAGATGAAGAATGTCCTAGACTTAATGAAAAACTTAGACAAAAAGTTTATGATGGTAGTGAAAATTGGAAATTATTCCCTGACGGAGAACTGGCTAATACTATAATGTTTACTAATTCTCAAATATCTGAAAGTGAACAATTTACAACTCAAAATACGAAAGATAATTACGGTATCGATTGTTATAATGATGAAACTTATGATGATAATGAAAGTATATGGGTTAGAGGATACGCAGTAAGAATTAATAAAAGTAGATTAATAGATAAAGGCTTAACCGTGGATGTAGACGGATTTAAACAATTATTACAAATAGAGCCATTAATAATTACATACACATTAACGGTTGAAAATCCATTTGAAAAACCTATTGATGATGCGGATGTAAATTCTGTTTTTACAGGATATGTCAATGTTGACGCCATACAAATAATAAAACCTTATGATTCAATCATGTTTAATGATACAACGCATAGAGGGGTAATGTCGTTAGAGGGGTACGCCGAGGGAATTTATGCAGAACGAGATAATATAAGTAGTATTGATAAATTCTACTCTGAAGTAAATGCGTCATATATTATGTTAATGGTTGCAAAAGACACAACATTACAACAAGCAAGAGATAGTTTACGAGGCAAAAAACTAACATATCAATTAGCACAACCTCGCATACTTGATACTAGACTTGAAAATGTTGAAAATCCAACAACTAAAATTGTAGTGAAGAATTTGTTTGATGGTGTACTCATTGAAGAAAATATTAATATGAACGGTTCTTTTAGCGCTACGAGTGGGTATGTCAGAAATCAAAATCCAATAATTATAAAATCTAGTCAAGATATTTATATAAAAGTAGACACACAAGTACCTAATTTTGTAATTGCACAATATGATGAAGATATGACGTTGCTAGATAGAAGAATATTGTTTAATAATTTAGACAATGGTATGTTTACGACTGTTGAAAACGTAAAATATATCTACTTCAAGTTTGGTGATGGTATAAGTGAAACTACAAATCATAAAATCATGGTAAGTTATCAAGATATTCCATACGAATCATATGAAGAAAGTAAAAGAGTATATGCAGGAATCTTCCCTGAATATACTAAAATTGTAGGTAACAAAAAAGAAACAGGTGGAAAACTAATTAAATTGTGGGAAGAAACATTTACATTACATGCTACATTAACTAATGTTTATCGTTTTCAAATCAATAATTTTGTACCAGATAATTTATTACTACCAAATGGATTATCAAAAATAAACACTTTTCCATACATAAGAGATTTTATGGGCGATGTAAGACACTATTATTATGAATCTACCACACTATGGTTGTATATAGAAAAATCAATTATAGACGATATAACTTATGCAACTACAACAACTGAGGAAAGAACACTATTTTCACTAGTTGATTCACTCACATTAGTACATAAATTAAAAGTTTATCTATATCGAATAAAAGGTCAATTCATAGGACAAAGTGCAAGTGTGACAGAAGAGGATATTGTACCTACTGAGTCATGGCTAGGTGATAACCCTGTGTTTGATTCTAATAGTACAATTTATCAAGAATCAGATACACCTGTTTTACCTGTATTAACATTTAATTGTACTTTAGATACCTCAGCCCAAATAGTAGCATTATGCGAATCAAGAGAGAAGCTACTTAGTGAAATAGATAAAATGAAACAAGGTACTACAGTAGTTAAAGAAGCAAGTAATTCATCCAAGTTAAATAATCAAGATGCCTCTTACTACGCTAAGCAATCAGATGTAACTACCAACACTACAAATACACAAACTAACGCAAATGACATAAGTAATATAAAGGATGGAACAACAGCTGTTGGAAACTCATCTAAACTAAATAATCAAGATGCTTCTTACTATGCTAAACAATCAGATGTAGAAACTAATGCTACTAATATAGCAACTAATGATGACGATATAGCCAAAATAAGATCTGGTGAATATCAAGTAGGAGACTCTTTTAAATTAAATGATCAATTATCTAGTTATTATGCTAAACAAAGTGATGTAGACAATAATACTACAAATATATCTAATAAAATTGATAAATATGTGGATTTATGGATATCACCTGAAAGCTATGGTCAGTCATGTAATGAATTAACTGAAACTACTTTTGCATTGAGCTCAGATATATCAAATTTTCGTTATCTAGAAATAGTATGGACTTGGGGGTCAGGTTTTGATCAGGTGTTTAAACATGTGTCTAAAGTTACAGTTCCTATAGAGATAAGTGCCAATGCGTACAGCATTAGCTGTTTTGGGGGGTTGCTTCGATTGATTATCTTCCTACAGTTATTATAACGCATAAACTGTATGTTAATCTGAAGTTAGTATCAGCGTCTATATTAGCTATGAAAAACCCTATGCGTGAACATACAGAACAAACAATACCTGAAGGAGTTCTAACACATGAACTTGTTACTGAAGATAATTTTAGAATACATAAAATATTAGGTATAAAATAGGAGGGAAGCATAATGAAACAAGTCAAAGTTAAACTAGAAAAAAATAAAGCTGTAATAATTAACAAAGACACAGTGTATTTAGAGCCTTCTGAGGACGTCCAATTCATTGTGATAAATGATATAGGTAAAAAAGATAAACTCTTTTACAGCCTAGAACTTGGCTCTACACAGTCTATAAAAGATAGATGTTTTGTAGTTAATTCTGACAATCTAAAAGATGATATTAAGATAACTTTGAAATCTGAGAATAGTACATTCCCGGATTTTTTTGTTTTAGATCTGAAAGTCAAGAATATAAAAATAATCGGTGACTTATTAGATGAGAAGTACCCGGATATCATCCAGTACCTGTTTAAGGAAATAAAAGATTTAAAGCGTGTTAATGTTTTGCTTAATGACAAGTTAGAACGATTAGAAAAGAAAGGCGCGATAGAATAATGGATGTATTACACGAATTTCAAAAGTGGTATAACAATAGTGATGCAGTGTCTAACACTGTTCAAATATTAAATCTGTTAATTACTATTATCTTCATTTGGGTAATATCCTGGTTAAAGAAAAAAGCAAGAAAATTACTTGCAAATGATAAACAAAAAGTACCTGAAGAGAAAATGGATATGTTAATTGAAAACCAGGTTAAAAACAATCGAGCTTTGCAGAACGTCAATCAAATGATAATGTTATTCTCATTGAACACAAATATCAAAGATGGTACAAAGACTGATATCATTAATTTGTATAATGACATAAAGAACAATGCAATTGACTTAACAAACAAATCAAAACAACTTATTGAAAGTACTGTTGATCAAGCTAAAGAAATTGTTGATACAGCTGTAGAGAATGTGGAAGAAGTTAAAATAGAAACCAAAAGCATAATGGATAAATATAGAAAAGAACTTAAAGAGGATGAGTAGGTGATTGTATGAAAAAATATAACACCTTGAGGTTCATATTCTATTGGATATACACGTGTTTCGCAATCGGTATACCAATTATATTAGTCTCTGAAAAGTATGCCCTAGTGGTTGCAAAAAGCCAGTACAAAACTACCGGAATGGGAATCATTATGGCCATAGTTATACTATTTTATTTTCGTGGCCAATTAAAAGACATGATTGAAAACATGGATGATGGGAACGCTAAAGTATTCGCTAGAGAGTCTATGAGAGTGTTCCCTATTCTTCTCTTATTTTTTGCATTGCAGTTTGCTGAAGTACAGATGCAAAACTTTCAATTTATAGTACTATGGTCTTTTGTATCAAATCTAGTTGCGGTTGTATTCCAGGTGCAACACTATAAGTATTTACGATTAGTGAAAGAACATAGGAAGGTGATTACTAATGAATAAATGGAGATGTCTTCCTTTCTTCTTCATGTACTTTATTTCATTATCAATGGTTGTGTTAATAGATTTAGTTACAGCTCAGTTTTCATTAGATAGGATTGGTTCTTCAGAGTACTGGTCAAACATTTTAACAGTAGCGATAGCAAATCTATTGGTTTTATTATCATCCACTTTTTATGATGTAGATAAGTTAAAGGAAACAGATAGACGTATATTAGATGACAGAAAAGAAATTAGACAGGCAATTGCTAATGATATTGATGTTGATTTTAAAGATTTTATTGTTCAAGATAACTTGAGCAGAAAAATAACATCCTGGAAGAACTACATCAATCGAAAACTTAGAAAACTAGAAAATAAAAAAGCATCTCAAAAACGAGATGCAGCAATCCAAAAGTTACAATCTATGATAACAAAAGAGTATATAGATAAATACATTGATTCTATTAAAATCAAATACTATTATATTAAAATGTCTCAGATTATATCTGGATTCCGTTCAGGAGACGAAGTAGAACGTTTAGAATCAGGATTTAATAAAGTATCTAAAGATATATTACCTAAGTTTCTATTGTCTATATCGCTTCCTATTTTCATATCCTCTTTTGTTATGGATGTTAAGGATTTTAGCCCGGTGTTATTATTGACGATAGCGTCTAAATTGGTCTCATTAATTTCTAATTTTATGAATGGGAAATCATATGCTAAAGTATATGTCAATGAAGTTGTTCTGTATAATCTAGATTACCGGATTAAATATATTGAGCGATATGTTTCTTGGAAAGCTAAAAAGAAAGCTGGTGATACAAATGAAACAACTATTATATAAAGTTATTACTAAAAAAGGAACATTGACTTTGGATCCATCAACTAAGGAAACTATATTAAATGAGTTGGAAAATATGTCTACCTCAATGACATTTATATTTGATAGAATAATTCCTGCAGATAACAAGCTGCTGATTTTGTTTGTTAATGGAGATACTGTTAAACCTTATAAATTAGATCGCATTAATAATAATAGATATAGTATTGCAATACCTCGTGAAGTGATGAAGAAAGGTCGTTTATACTTTACTGTTCATCATTATGATAAAGACTTGGTAGAACTTGCAAAGTACTCACCAGCTGGTTATCTATACATAAACAAGTCATTAGATATATCAGCTGATATGATGGAGAGTAGACCGGATTTGTTTGCAGAGATGTATTATAGAATACAGAAATTAGAAGAGATTGTATATAAAGACAAAACCCAGGGTTAATTCCCTGGGTTTTTTTATATAAAATATATTTAAAATATTACGTTAAGATGAAGATGGAAGAAAAAGAAATGATATAACAAATCTAAGCTAGTGGTACTAATTAATTATTTATAGTTTTAGTAAAAAACACCTTAAGAATAAGTAAATTATACTGAAAAATGTGTGGAAAAGGAATAGATGTATCAGCAACTATTAATAATTTAATTTTTTAGGATGTAATAAAATAAAAAATTACTATATGATATTAGTTAAACAATCATGATTTTTAATCAACTATTTCGTTTTTGTTTTTCATATTTCTTTTTTATACTTTTCCATTGAATTGGAGTATATATTAAAATAAATAAAAGTCCACCGGCAAGTCCAATTAAAGCTCCTAATAATAGTTGACCTGTATTCTCTCTTTCTTTTATACGAAGTAAAACAAAAAAAACCGAAAAAAGGAAAGCGATAGAAATATTATTGATAAATTGATACTTAATTCCCTTTTCATAAATTTTGACAATTTGTTCATCTTTCATTTAATATTCTCCTTCAAAATTTATCGAGCTAAACTGATTAAAATATCTGATAAAAGATCCATATCCTGGTTTTGTTTACTTATTAAAGTTATCTTACCTCCAAAATAATTACGGTTTGGATCTATAGAAGTACCAGTATGAAACGTGGCTCCATTTTTTAATTTAAAATGAGGTATAATACTTTCAGGAACACCAGACATAGGACCAACTTCGACCATATAAGAAACCTCTGAGAACACAAAGGTTGCTTCTCCAGGATAACTGATAGCAGTGTCTAATGAACCTAATAATCTATATATATCATTAATAGTATCGCCTTTATCAAGTAAATCAGTAACTATTTGTTGTACAAAGTATATCATAATACTAGTTGCTGAGGTAAGTATTAATTTTGATGTAAAAAGTCCTGATGGAGGAAAAGCTACTGAAATAATTATCCCTCCAGTTACAACTGTCGCATCTACTATTAAATCTGATTTATCATTTAAATCTTCTAACTTACTAACATAAAATTCTAATGCATCGTGCATTGCATGGAGTGTATCTTTATCCCAAATATATAATTCTCTTACTATATATTCACTATTAACATAATCTTTTCCGAATGTATCTTTAAGAATTCGTGGCACGGTGCCTTCAAGTAGATCGGTGCCTTTAATATAAATATTGCCTTTACGGCTATTTAATGGATCTCCAAGTATTACGTTATTCTCCCATAATGCCCCGATATTATCATTCTTTACATAATTTATATTTATTACTTCGCCAATATATTTATCAACATGGATTGTATATCTACCAGTTTGAGTGTTAGTAGGATGATATACTTTTAGTAGATAAGTTTTTTTGTATGTATCATTATTATATCCCAAATCAACTCTGAATCCAAAATCATTACTTCCCATACCACTAAAAGACATTGTACCTGGATGATTATCATTTGTAACTATTGGATTTGTACTATGCGAACTACAATTACTATCATTACATAAATATAATTCTGCCTTCATATCAATATTTCCTGTACCATATCCAGTTGAATATATTTCATATACTCCACCTAAATTAGTAAAAGTATAATAATCAACATCTCCATTATAATCAATTGATGATGATATATTAGCATTTGAATTAATTGTTACAGGATGATTTTCATTATTTAAATCATCAACAAGTGTCATTGAGAAATCGTATGTATTATATGGATCTGTAGCACTTCCATCGTTTATTCTTATATAATATATCTTATTTTTTTCAATTCTAAAATCATTAATATCAAAAGAACATGATTCACAATAATTAGGATCTGTAGCTGTTTCACTTATTAATTCTACCTTATTTTCATCATATATTCTTGCAACTATTGGATCGTTATAACCAGATGAAAAATGAAAATTCATATATCCATCTACATTAGTAGAAAACTTAAAATAATCTAAATCATAATCATAATCTATAATATCTGATCTACTGTATGATTCTTTAACATCAAAATGTGTAGATATAGTTACTGCAGTAGAATAACTATTATTACCGTCACTAGTTCCTCCTCCTCCACCATCATCCTCACAAATAACTCCAATACAACCGTTTGGCATATTAACATTAAGTGGATCATCATCAATTTCATTCGCAGTAACTTTCTCATTAATAAAAATTGATAAAGAAATGGTAAAAATGCATAAAAATATAATCTTCTTAAAATATTTCATTAAAAACTTCTCCTTTTTCTTGAAAATTTTATGCAATTTTAATTTTACCATAATTAACCATTATTTTATAGAGTTTTTTATAAAAATTCAAATCTCACATAAGTTAACTTTAAGAAAATATGCTCTTTTTCCATTGAGGGGAAGAAATTAATAGCAGAAAAGAGTAAACTTTTAACTTACTCCTTTTTATATTTTAAATACAATTTTCCCAAATCTAGATTCAAAGTATGGACTAAATAATATCCATATTCAATAGTTAAATCATCAATTGCTATATTATGATTTATAACTTTCTTCCAATCTAAATTAGTAGTCTTAGATAGTTCCTCAACTGACATATTCTTCGCTTTTAATATTTCTTGTAACCAGTTCATTACAATTCTCCTTTCTATAATTATATAGGAAGTAATATGATCAAATTTATAAGCATGTCACCATATTAATTTATTCATTAAACTTGATTAATTTTGTTCTCTTAAGTGTACTGTTTTCTCCCCGATTAATTGAAATATAGCCATACTCTTTATTAAAGTTAGCAATAATACCATATTTATAAATAATCAAAGAAGAAAATAACTTCTTTGAAATATAAAAAGTGAGAAAAAGTAATCTCACTCTTTTATGTTTTCATTCTTGGCAACGTGTGGTGCAGGAAAAACAGAGATTGTCTATGAAGTAATATTAAAAGCATTAAATAATCAAGATATTGTTTGTTTTGCTACGCCAAGAAAAGATGTGGTATTAGAATTAGTTCCACGCTTTAAAAGGGATTTTTATCAAGTTGATATTATTTCTTTATATGGTAATTCTCCTGATAAAGGAAAAGTAGGAAATTTGTATGTCACGACAACGCATCAATTAATAAATTACTACCATTTTTTTGATTTAATTATTATCGATGAAGTAGATGCTTTTCCATATTATAATAATAAAATGTTAGAAGGATTCATTAAGAAATCAAAGAAGCCAGAAGCACCGATTATTTTATTAACCGCAACACCAACTAAAAGAATTAAGTATTTGATGAAGAAGAAGCTGTTAGATTATTTTATCATTCCTGCTCGTTATCATAAGTATCCTATTCCAATACCAAAGGTAGTTTTTACAAATCACACATTAAAAAAAATTGAAAATAATAAATGTCCCAAAAAGGTTTTTATCTGGTTAATGAAAAGAAAAGGATTAGATAAACGAGTATTTATTTTTGTACCAACTATTGATTGTGGAAAACAATTAGAAACCATTTTGAAACCCCAGTTCAATTGTCAGTTTGTCTACGCAGAAATGAAAGATAGAAAACAAATTATTAATAAGTTTCGTGAAAACAAGCTTCAATTTATTATCACAACGACTATTTTAGAGAGGGGGGTTACGGTATCTAATGTTGATGTCTGTATTCTTTGTAGTGATAATCGTGTTTTTGATGAAAGAGCGATTGTGCAAATTGTAGGCAGAGCAGGTCGTGATAAAAGATATCCTACATCTGATGTAGTTTTATTTACAGATTATCAAACAAAAAGTATTAAATTAGCGATAAAAGAAATAAAGAGAATGAATCAAACTGCTTATAAAAAGCAATTGTTGAGGTAACATTATGAAGTATTGCTTATATTGTGGATGTATAATTAGGGATAATATGAACTTCTCTAACGTTTTTAAATCAAGTGAAGGATTGTTGTGTGATGAATGTTTAAGTCGCTTAGAACGTGTTAAAAACGGCTGTATACGCTGTGGAAAAAAAACAACGGAAGTCATATGTGGGGATTGTCTTAAATGGGAAAGTAATGAAAATACGAAAATGTTTAATATAATCAATTATTCACTTTTTTATTATAATGATTTTGCGAAAAGTATGTTAAAACAAGTAAAATTTTTAGGTGATACAAAATTGCTTCTTGCGTTTAAAAAAGAAATTCAATGGTATTTTAAAAAAAAGAAATTCAATAACTTATATTTAGTTCCTGTTCCTCTTCATGAAAACCGGTTAAATGAAAGAGGGTTTAATCAAAGTTTGTTTCTAGCAAAGTTAATGCCTTTCCCGATACTAGATATTCTAAACAAAGTTAATAATGAAAAACAGAGTAAAAAAAGACGAAGTGAACGAATTCTATTTGATAATCAATATTGCTTAAAAGAAGATATTAATCTTATAAATAAAAACATTATGATTGTTGATGATATCTATACAACTGGAGCGACAGTTCACAAAATTGGTAGGCTTTTATTTGAGAAAAATGTTAAAAAAATGATTAGTTTTACTCTTTTTCGTAGTTAAACGAGAAAATTGTCGAAATTTATCTGTTAAAAAACTTTGAAATTTGTGATATAATGTATTAATATATATATAAAGTAATTTTTTGGAGGTAGGATGTATGAGTAATAATTCTAATGTTGCTAGAGGAAAAGTTAAATGGTTTAATAATGAAAAAGGTTATGGATTTATCCGTAGAGAAGATGAAGTAGAAGACATTTTCGTTCATTATTCTGCAATAGTCGCTAATGGATACAAAACGCTTGAAGAAGGTCAGGATGTTGAGTTTGAATTAATTCAAGGTGACAAAGGGTTACAGGCTACAAATGTCGTAAAAATATAAAATTAAGTGTAAAAATTGGACTATTATACTCAATTTGTGCTAAAATAGATGTATAAACAGATAAAGGAGTTGTTGAGTATGAAAGTAAATTTTCGTGGTAAGGATGGATTTATATTCACTAAAGCAATAGAAAATTATGTCCTTGAGAAATTAAAAAGAGTTAGTAATTATTTTAATCATCCAGAGAATTTAGAGGCTAGAATTGTTTGTAGTGTACTACATGAAGTTCAAACAATTGAAATCACGATTCCAATTAAACACACTGTTTTACGGGCTGAGGTTAGTAAACATGATTTATATGCAGCGATTGATTTTGCTGTAGACAAATTAGAAACTCAAATCAGAAAGCATAAAGATAAGATTAATTCCATGTATCGTCAAAGAGATGGTGTAGCACAGTTTTTTAAATCTAATGAAGAGTTAGATATTAACGAATTAGAAGCTGAAATCGTTGGTAAAAATTTAGTCAAAAATAAAAAAGTTGAATTGAAACCAATGTCAGCAGATGAAGCGATGATGCATATGGAGCTTGTAGACCATGATTTCTATGTGTTCTTAGATAAAGCAACTGATAAAGTTTCCATTATCTATAAACGTGAAAAAGATCATGATTATGCGGTTATAGAAACAGAATAATATTGATGCCTACATTTTGTAGGCATTTTTATTTTTATTTTTTTATAAATATGTATTATAATATACTTATTATTAACAAGTGGGTGAGGATATGAAAATATTACATACTGGTGATTGGCACATCGGAAAAATTATAAATGATTTCTCGATGTTAAACGACCAAAAATATATTTTAGATCAATTTTTTGATATTATTTCAGATGAAAAACCAGACGTTATCATTATATCAGGAGATATTTATGACCGTTCAATACCACCTAAAGAAGCAGTTGAGTTATTAGACAATACATTAACAAGATTGATTGAAGATTATAAAATTCCTACGTTAATTGTTTCAGGAAATCATGATAGTCATGAACGGCTTAGTTTCGGAAATAGGTTACTAGAACATAAAAAATTATATATTGAAGGAGTAATTACCCCTAATATTAAGAAAGTTACATTAGAAGATTCCTATGGATTAGTCAATTTTTATATGTTACCTTATGCCCATCCAGCTATCATACGAAATGTCTTTGAAGAAGAAACTGTTTTAGACCATCAAGATGCTTTTAAAGTGTTAATAAACAAATTAAAAGAAGATATGAATTTTAATGAAAGAAACATATTGATTACACATAATTATTTAATTTCGAGTATGGATGATGTTCTATTATCAGAATCAGAAAGAAGTTTATCAGTAGGTGGTACAGAATATATTGATGTATCACTTGTAGAGGATTTTGATTATGTGGCTTTAGGACATCTACATCAAGGACAAAAAGTAAAAGAAGATTATGTTCGTTATAGTGGCTCGCTTTTAAAATATTCATTTTCGGAAGTAAATCGTAAAAAAGGTGTTGTCGTAGCAGAGTTAAAAGAAAAAGGAAATTATAATTATCGACAAGTTGTTTTGACACCTAAAAAAGACATGATTGTGATTGAGGGAAAATTAAATACATTAATTAGTCCTGCTTATTATCAAAAGATTGATTGCTCAAGTTATATTTTAGCGAAATTAACAGATACCACTGATTTATATGACCCATTATCGAGTTTACGTGCGATATATCCAAATCTAATGCAAATTCAAAGAAACCATTTAATCACAAATGTAAATAGTCAAACAAAAGCATCAAGCGATTTTAAAAGAAAGAGTAAATTAGATCTTTTTGAAGAGTTTTATACAAATGTTGTTTGTCAAAATCTGGATGAAAAGAGAAAAACTGTATTTAAGTCTGTTGTTGATGAGGTCATTAAAGGAGATGGACAAGTATGCGATTAGTACGATTATCAATGTGTGCATTTGGTCCTTACAAGGATGAACAAACAATTGAGTTTTCTCATTTTAACGATCGGAAACTATTCTTAATTACAGGACCTACAGGAGCAGGAAAGACATCTGTATTTGATGCGATTAGTTATGCTTTATTTGGAAATGCGAGTGGTAATAGTCGGGATGCGGATAGTTTTCGTAGTGATTTTGCATCAGTCGATGATGAAACTTATGTTTCTTTACAATTTCAATTAAAAGGGATTAATTATTTAGTGAAAAGAAGTCCCAAACAAGAAAAAAGAAAGATAAGAGGAGAGGGGACAACTACTAAACAGGCTGAGGCAATATTAGAGATTGAAAATGGAAAAACCTATACAGGTGTTACAGAAGTAAATAATCAAATACAGGAGATAATAGGGATTAATCATCATCAATTTAAACAAATTGTTATGTTACCTCAAGGCGAATTTCGTAGATTATTAGAAGCAAATAGTCAAGAACGCGAATTGATTTTTAGAAATTTATTTAAAACTGAAGATTTTTTAGTTATTCAAGAACAATTAAAATTCAAGACCAGTCAATTAAAAAATGAGATTGGTGATGTATATAAATTACTAGATAATTACATTAGTCATATTGTCTATGATGCTGAAAGCCCGTTAGCATCAAGTGTTAACGCTACCTATAAAGACTATGAATCAATCATGTTATTACTTAATGAGAGAATAAATATTGATGAGAAATCATTAGATAAATTGGTACAGAATTTAAAAAAGAAAGAAGAAGAAATTTATCAGTTATCAGAAGCTATTCAGCAAGGACAAATGCTTAATGAGAAGTTCTCTAAAGAAAAAGAATTAAAGTTATTAAAGAATCAACTTCAAGAGAAGAAAAATGAAATTGGGAAATTGGAAATTAAGGTTAAAAAAGCTGGTTATGCACAAGTTGTGTATCAAATTGAGGAACAAATCAATAAGATTAATGATTCTTTAAAGAATTTAAGTGAAAAAGAAAAAAGTGTATTAATAGAAGAAAAAGAGAAACAAAAAGGATTATTAGAATTAAATGAATTACTTGAAACAAAACAAAAAGCATTAAATGAAGTAAAACAATTGAATGAATGTTTATTTAAATTGAAAGATAAGTTATCAAAGTATCAAGATTATGATGAAAAAGTAAAAGACTTAAAAAAAATTGAAAATAAGCGAGAAGAATTAAAAAATCTAATTGAGAGAAAAGAAAAAAATATTACGGAAACTAATAAAAATATATCATATTTAAGTGAATCATTAGAATCACATCAAGAGCTTAACCAACAGTTAAGTGATTATAGATTAAAACAAGATTCAATCAAGAATCAAATGAAAAATAGAGAATTTTTATTATCAGTATTAAATGATCTAATTAATTTACAAGAAAAACATCGAAAATTAAGTGAAAACTATCAACAAAAGCATTTAGATTATCAAAAAAGTCGTAATGAATATGCGAACAAGTTTGAGTATTATTTGTTAGGGCAAGCAGGAATATTAGCACATGATTTAAAAAACAATGAACCCTGTCCAGTTTGTGGATCTACCCACCATCCTAAGAAAGCAATGTTATTTGAAAATGTACCAACAACGAAGGAGTTAGATGATTTAAAGAGGATTTTTGAACAAAAAGAAAAACTTATGAATGAATGTTATTCAGAAGTTTTTAGTCTTAATAACGGAATAATTGATAAGAAGAAGTTAGTGAATCAATTAAGTGAAGACCAATCAGATAATTTTGATTTATTAAATCAGATTAGTAATTCAAAAGAGTTGCTAGACCAAGATAGAAGTCATCTAGATCATCTCAATCATGTCATAAAAAAACTTGAAGTTAATCTGGAAAAAAACAGTGAAATAGAAAATGAGATAGAAAAAAACAGAGAAAATAAAAATCAAATGGAAGATGAGCTTAGAATGATTAATCAATCCTTTAGTGAATTTGATAAACAATATCATGTAAAGTTAGAAACAATTAATAGATACAAAGAAACAATAATTAAAGATTATCCGAACAAATCATCACTAATACTTGAAATTAAACAATTAGAAACTGAGATAGAAAAAATCACTCAAGATTTTCAATTGGTTTTTAATAAAAGAGAAGAACAAAGAGATGCATTGTTAGTGCTTGAAACAAATCTAACAAATTTACGTAAAGCAATAGTTGATTATCAAGAATCATTAGAAGGAGAAGATAAGAAATTTAGGGAGAAGTTAGCAGTTTATCATTTTACTAGTCTTGATGAATATCGAGGTTATCTATTTAATGCAGAAGAATTAAAGGATTTTGAAAATGAAATAAGAGACTATTATAATGAGGTTAGTTATGTTGATAAAACTTTAAATGATTTAAAAGAAGTTTTGAAAGAAAATAAAATAATAGATATTGAGACATTAATTGAAAAACAAAACCAGGTAAAAGAGGAACTTAATCAGTTAAGAAATAATGAAAAAGAATTGCTATTAATGATTCAAAACAATAATAAAATTTATAAAGATATAAAATCTTTATATAAAAAAATGAAAAGTCAATTGATGGAATATGAAGTATTAAGTGATATTTCCAAAGCTGCAAATGGTGATAATCCACAGAAATTAACATTTGAAAGGTATGTACTTGCAGCTTACTTTGATGAAATCATTCAAGCAGCGAATAATCGTTTAGGAGAGATGACAAATAATCGTTATTTCTTATGTCGAAAGGAAGAAAAAGGAAAAGGTAGAGGACAACAAGGGTTGGATTTAGAAGTTGTGGATAACTATACAAGTAAAAGCCGTTTGGTTAAGACCTTATCTGGAGGAGAAGCTTTTATTGCTTCGCTTTCATTAGCGTTAGGCTTAGCAGATGTAGTACAGAGTTATTCAGGGGGGATTCAGTTAGATACAATTTTTATTGATGAAGGATTCGGTTCACTAGATCCAGAGAGTTTAGAACAAGCGATTTCTATGCTTGTTAATATTCAAAAGAGTGGACGATTAGTAGGGATTATTTCTCATGTTCAAGAATTAAAAGAAAGAATCGATGTCAAGTTAGAAATCAAACCAAGTCAAAGCGGAAGTATAATTAAACCTATTTTTCATATAAATTAATCCATATATTGTCACATATGATAGTAAAACTATTACTTTTTATATTTTTCAATTATAATTTAATTTTTTTGATATAATAGTAATAGGAGGACAGGTATGGATGCTAGATTAAATAAGATTATTTATCAATTAAAGAAGTGGGATTGTAAGGATAATGCCATTCTTCAAAATGGAACGCTTTTAATATGTCAAGTTCCACATGTTTCTCCGTTAGGGTATTTACACAAAATATATTCACCCTTAAATACTTTAGATATCGAAAAAATTGAATCCGCTTTGAAATTTACTCTACCGGATAATTTCGTTGATTTTTTATTAAGTTGTAATGGCATGGATATTTTTAGTTTGAACGTCTCAATTTTTGGACTAAGAAATAATCGAGATTACAGACATTTTGATCGTTTTTTTCAACCGTTTGATATTATTATTGAGAATCTTGAAGAGTATACTCTAAAAGGTTATTTAAAGTTTGCTTCTTATAAAAAAGAATTTGATTTATTTTTTAAAAAAGGTGAACAAGATAAAGTTTATGTTATGAAGAAGCTCTCATTTGAAACTGTTAAAGTGTATTCTTCTTTTTATGAATGGTTAAATCATGCAATTGAGATGTTATCTAAGTATTTTAATAAATCTGGTAAATTAATTAAAGATCAACAATTATTTGAATCAGGATCTGAAGCTAATTTAATAAAAAATTTAATAGAAATAATATAGTAAAAAAGATAATTAGTAGTATCAAAGATAGTATTACTATCTTTTTTATTTAGAAAACAAAAAATAAATATATATACTAAAAATTATCACATAATAAAGGATAGTTACTAAATAATTATACAAATAAAAAAAATGTCATTTATTTAACTTGTGTAATAGTATATAAAAGTGTTATTATATAAGGTGATAGAAAAATATCTAACTAGAGTATATCGTATCAAATTAAAAGGAGTGAAATCATGGCTGGTTTATTAAAGAAGATATTTGATTCGGGATATAAAGAAATGAAAAGATTAGAAAAAATAGCTGATAAAGTCGTAGAACTTGAAAATGATATGCGACAATTGACAGATGAACAGCTTCAAAATAAAACTGAAGAATTTCGTAACCGCTTAAAAAATGGAGAAACTTTAGATGATATTTTAGTTGAAGCATTTGCGGTTGTAAGAGAATCGGCTACTCGAGTATTGCATATGACACCATTTTATGTCCAAATTATTGGTGCTTTAGTTATTCATTATGGTAATGTAGCAGAAATGAAAACTGGTGAAGGTAAGACATTAACTTCAACGATGCCAGCATATTTAAATGGATTACAAGGTAAAGGGGTACACATTGTAACCGTTAATGAATACTTAGCTGGACGTGATGCTCATGAAATGGGTATATTATTGAATTGGTTAGGATTGTCAGTCGGATTAAATATAAATTCGATGACAAAAGAAGAAAAACGTAAAGCGTTTAGTTGTGATGTTACCTACACGACAAATAATGAATTAGGATTTGATTATTTGCGTGATAATATGGTTATTTATAAAAAAGAAATGGTTTTAAGACCGTTGAACTTTGCGATTATAGATGAAGTCGATTCAATTTTAATTGATGAGGCGAGAACACCACTTATTATTTCTGGTGGTAAAAAAAGGAATGCGAATTTATATCGTCAAGCGGATATGTTTGTAAATAGTTTAACACCAGAAGACTATGATCATGATATTAAAACGAGAAATGTTCAATTATCAGAATTAGGAATTGAAAAAGCAGAAAGAGCATTTAATTTAACAAATCTTTTTGATGTTCAGCATGCTGTATTAGTGCATCATATTAATAATGCCTTGAAGGCAAATGTTGTCATGCAAAATAATATAGATTATGTTGTTCAAGAAGGTGAAGTTATAATTGTAGACCCATTTACAGGTCGTTTAATGCATGGAAGACAATGGAGTGAAGGATTGCACCAAGCGGTAGAGGCTAAAGAAGGGGTAAAAATTAAAGAAGAAACAGCAACTCTAGCAACGATTACTTTCCAAAATTTCTTCCGTATGTATAATAAATTGTCTGGTATGACTGGAACAGCAAAAACGGAAGAAGAAGAGTTTATTAATATATACAATATGTATGTAGTAGAAGTACCAACGAATGAACCAGTCATTCGTGATGATGCAAATGATTTTATTTATGCGACAATGGATGCAAAATTTAAAGCAATAACAAAAGATGTTGCTGAAAGACATCAAAAAGGTCAACCATTATTGATTGGTACTGTTGCCGTTGAAACCTCAGAACTTATCTCTAATTATTTACGTAAAAAAGGGATTAAACATAATGTATTAAATGCAAAAAATCATGAGCGTGAAGCAGAAATTATCCTTCAAGCAGGACAAAAAGGTGCTGTAACGATTGCGACAAACATGGCTGGACGTGGAACTGATATCAAATTAGGCGAGGGTGTTATAGAACTAGGCGGTTTAGCAGTTATTGGTACAGAACGTCATGAATCACGTCGTATTGATAATCAGTTACGTGGACGTTCAGGTCGTCAAGGGGATCCAGGGTATTCAAGATTTTATTTGTCATTACAAGATGACTTATTACGAAGATTTGGTTCTGAAAGATTACAAAATACGTTAGGTCGTTTAGGACTGAAAGATGACCAAGCGATTGAACATAAATTAATTAGTCGTTCAGTTGAGTCTGCTCAAAAACGCGTGGAAGGAAATAACTTCGATAGTCGTAAGACTTTACTACAATATGATGAAGTAATAGGACAACAAAGAGAAATAATATATAGTCAACGTTATCAAATATTAACACTTGATGATATAAAACCAATTGTTGAAAATATGTTCCGTGATGCAGTTGATAATGTTGTAAGCCGTTATGTTCTATTTGATAATTCTAAAGATGTTGAGGCTGAAAAAGAAGGTATTAAAAATTTAGTTAATTATTTTAATACGAATATTTTTGGACCTAATTCAATTAAATTAGATGAAGTAAAAGATTTAAGTAAGAATGATTTAAATGAATTCTTTAATCAAAAAGCATTTAAAATATTAAATAAAAAAGAAGAAATCTATGAACCAGAAGTATTCCATGAATTCTTGAAAGTAATTGTTTTAAGAATTGTTGATATGAAATGGATGGATCATATAGATATAATGGATGGTTTACGTCAAAGTATTGGTCTTGTTGCCTATGGACAAAATAACCCTCTTATTCAATATCAACAAGAAGGGTTTGAGTTATTTACAAATATGGTCGCTTCAATTAATGAAGATGTATTAAAATATATTATTAGAGCGCAAGTGCAAGATAACTTACAACGTGAGGAAGTAGCTAAACCAGTTGCGGCTAAATCAGGAAAAGAAGATACAACTGCGAAAAAACAACCTGTTCGTAAGCAAAAGGTTAATCGTAACGATCCATGTCCATGTGGAAGTGGCAAAAAATATAAACAATGTTGTGGTTCTTAATAAAAATGACCCTTGGTGTATCAAGGGTCAATTTGTATAAAAAGGCAGGATGATATGATGGATTTATTAGAAATCAAGCAATTATTAAAAGAAATTAATGATCATTTTAAAGATTTAAATCAATATATAGATCAAGATGCAATTGATAAAGAAATGAAACAATTGAATGAAGTGATGAATGAAGCTAATTTTTGGAGCAATCAAAGAGAAGCAAAAAAGGTAATTGATAGAAATAATTATTTAAAAAATCAAATATCAACTTTGGATGATATAAAATCACGGATTGAAGATGTTGAGGTAGGAATTGATTTAATTGAAGATTTTAATGATGAGACACTGATAAAAGAAATGTCATCAATGGTTAAACAATTACATAAAGATATTAATCAATTTGAGATTGAATTATTATTATCTGAAATATATGATCAAAAAAATGCGATTTTAGAGATTCATCCTGGTGCTGGTGGAACAGAAAGTCAGGATTGGGGAGAAATGTTACTTAGAATGTATACACGTTATGCAGAGGATAAAGATTTTAAAGTCGAGATTTTAGATTATTTGCCTGGTGAAGAAGCAGGAATAAAAAGTGTCACACTTCTAATTAAAGGAACCAATGCATATGGTTATTTGAAGGCTGAAAAAGGGGTTCATCGCTTAGTGAGAATTTCACCTTTTGATTCTTCTGGTAGAAGACATACTTCATTTGCTTCAGTTGACGTGATGCCAGAATTAGATGAAGAGGTCGAAATTGACATTAAAAGTGATGATTTAAAAATAGATACTTATCGTTCTAGTGGAGCTGGTGGGCAACACGTTAATACTACGGATTCTGCCATTCGAATAACCCATTTACCAACTGGAATTGTAGTTACTTGTCAAAATGGTAGAAGTCAAATCGCTAATCGTGAAACAGCGATGAAAATGTTGAAAACAAAATTATATCAACACGAATTACAAAAACAACAAGAAGAATTACAAAATCTTCGTGGAGAATATAAAGAAATTGGTTGGGGAAGTCAAATTCGTTCGTATGTTTTTCATCCTTATTCTCTTGTTAAAGATCATAGAACCAGTGCAGAAATGGGTAATATTCAATCGGTGATGGATGGAAATATTGATTTTTTCATTAATGAGTATTTAAAACATAGAATAAAAAATTAAGGTGGATAAAAGTATGAATAAAAAAACCAATATTATTATTGGGGGGTTACTTGTTTCTTTAGGGATTATTTTAGGTATATTAGGAACAACTTTAAGTGATAAATTTATTAAACATCAAGAGTCCACGACGGCTACCATTAATAATTCCGTTGAACCTGTTGAAAGGGTTGAAGACTATTTATCTGAAGTGATAAGAGAAAAATCTTATTATTACCAAAATGATGATTTATTAACTGAGGGTGCTTTAAATGGAATGGTAGAGTCACTAGATGATCCATATTCAACTTATTTATCTGAAGAGGCGTACATAGAGCATACCAATCGATTAAAAGAAATGATGTATGGGATTGGTATATCTGTAACACTAAATGGGCATTATCCATTAATTTTTAATGTGATTGAAGGTTCACCAGCAGATATTGCAGGTTTACAAAAGGGAGACACGATTAAAACAGTTGATGGTATTGATATAGAAAATAAAACGATTACTGAGGTTGCAGAATTAATTAAAGGTGAAAAAGGAACTACAAGAACACTCGGTGTATATTCAGATAATTCAAATGTGGTAAGTAATATTAATGTGACAATAGATTTGATTAATTTGAAAACAATTAATTATGATTTTCAGATAGTAGATAATCATAGGATTGGTTATTTATTGATTAGTTCTTTTATGGCGCCTACTTATGGAGAACTTTTAGCAGCGATGAGTCATTTAGAAGATCAAAATCTAGACGATTTAATTATTGATGTGAGAGATAATCCTGGTGGATTGGTTACTACTGTAAAGGAAGTTTTAGATTATTATATAAATACGGATCGTCCTTTTATGTATTCTGAATCAAAAGACAAGGAACAAACCCTTTATTATCTAGATGATGATAATCATGAAATTTACTACAATATTGTTGTATTAATGAATGAAAACAGTGCATCAGCTGCGGAAGTATTCGCAGCAACCATGCATGAAATCGGTAATTATCAGTTAATCGGAAAAACAACTTTTGGTAAAGGAACTATGCAAAGTTCATTTCCTATAAATATTGAAAAAACTCAAATGGTTAAATTAACAACTCATATCTGGTTGACACCGAATAAAGAGTGGATTCATCATATTGGTGTAGAACCAACAATTGAGGTTGAACAGACAAAATATGCGGGTATTTCTTATATAGATTCATCTCAAGAGATTAGTTTTGACCATGTTAATGAAGAAATAAAAGATGTACAAACTTTTTTGAATCATAAAGAATTATCTACAACACGTATAGATGGTTATTTTGATAATGATACCAAAAACGCAGTATTAGCTTATCAAGCTATGAAAGGACTTGATCAAACGGGTGTAGTAGATGATAGAACAGCTTATTATTTAAATTTAGATATTATAAATTATATTACTGATAAAAATTATGATGATCAATATCAAAAAGCATTAGATTATATTATAAATCAATAATAAAATAAATATTATCAAAAAACCAGTTCTGTATGATCAGTACTGGTTTTTTTACATCTAAATATTAGATATTGAAAAAAAGAGAATTTTGTATATAAAACTGTTAGAAGAAAATAATAAAAAAATGATAATAAATTGTAGGAAATGAATGACGAAAATAATAATGAAATATTTTAAAACAGTAGATTTTGTCATAATTAATAAAAACAGTATCAAAATAAATATTTTACAATTATACTTAGTTAAATTGTTAACAATATTCATTAAAAATGTTATAATTAATAAAGTAGTATGTATATCGAGGTGATGTAATGCAATCTAGAAAATTCGAACTTGTGTCGAAATATAAACCTACAGGAGATCAACCGAAAGCGATTGAAAAATTAGTAGAAGGAATTGTTAAAGGGAAAAAAGAACAAATCTTATTGGGTGCAACAGGGACTGGTAAAACATATACAATATCCAATGTAATCAATCAAATAAATAAGCCAACTTTAGTTTTAGCTCATAATAAAACATTAGCGGGACAACTTTATTCAGAACTAAAAGAGTTTTTCCCAAATAATGCAGTAGAATACTTTGTGAGTTATTATGATTATTATCAACCAGAAGCTTATGTACCTTCAAGTGATACATATATCGAAAAAGATGCCAGTATTAATGATGAGATAGATAAATTACGACATAGTGCAACTATGGCTTTATTTGAAAGACGTGATGTTATTATTGTCGCATCGGTATCTTGTATCTATGGATTAGGAGATCCAGAAGAGTACAGTAATATGGTAGTATCCATTCGGACTGGTTTAGAAATGGATCGTAATAAATTGTTAAGTGAATTAGTAAGGATTCAATATGAAAGAAATGATTTAGATTTTCACCGTGCTACATTTCGAGTAAGGGGGGATGTGGTTGAAATAATTCCAGCATCTCACGAAAATAATTGTATTAGGGTTGAATTTTTCGGAGATGAAATAGACAGAATACGTGAAGTTGATATTGTCACAGGTGAAATTATAGGTGAACGGACACATGTAGCCATCTTCCCTGCGTCACATTTCGTTACGAGTGAAGATAAATTAAAAAGAGCTATCAGTGCAATAAAGCAAGAGTTAGAAGAGCGATTAAAAGAATTACGAGATAACGATCATTTACTTGAAGCACAGCGTCTTGAACAAAGGACAAACTATGATGTTGAAATGATGAAAGAAATGGGATTTTGTTCTGGGATTGAAAACTATTCTCGTCATTTAACAGGAAGACAATCTGGTGAAACACCTTATACCTTGCTAGATTTCTTTCCTAAAGATGATTGGTTACTTGTGATTGATGAATCACATGTATCTGTACCACAAGTTCGAGGGATGTATAATGGTGACCGTTCAAGAAAATCAACCTTAGTAGATTTTGGTTTTCGATTACCATCTGCTTTAGATAATAGACCATTGAAATTTGAGGAGTTTGAAAACAAAATAAATCAGGTGATTTATGTTTCAGCAACACCTGGTAATTATGAGTTATCACATGTAAAAGAAGTTGTTCAACAAATCATCAGACCAACAGGTCTACTAGACCCAATTATTGAAGTGAGACCTACAGAACAGCAAATTGATGATTTAATCGATGAAATAAAAGAGCGTATTGATAAAAAAGAACGTATTTTAGTAACGACACTAACCATTAGGATGGCAGAAAAGCTAACAGATTATTTTGAAGATGTAGGATTTAAAGTTGCCTATTTACATTCTGAGGTAAAAACATTAGAACGAATTGAAGTAATTCGTGATTTGCGAATTGGTAAATATGATGTCTTAGTTGGAATTAACTTATTACGTGAAGGATTAGATTTACCAGAAGTATCGCTAGTTGCGATATTAGATGCAGACAAGGAAGGATTCCTAAGAAGTCAACGTTCATTAATACAAACAACGGGACGTGCTGCACGAAATGTGAATGGTAAAGTAATTATGTATGCGGATAAGATAACCGATTCTATGAAAATAGCGATAGAAGAAACAAATCGTCGTCGTCAAATACAGGATGAGTATAATAAACATCATAATATTACACCACAAACAATAAAAAAAGATATTAGGGATTTAATTAAAGCAACACAAGCTGCAGAAGAAACTGATTATGAAGAAAAATCAATTAAAAAGATGACAAAAGAAGAGAAAATAGGGATGATTGCTAATTTAGAAAAAGATATGAAGAAAGCAGCTAAAGAGTTAGATTTTGAAAGAGCTGCTTCTCTTCGTGACGTTATATTTGAGTTGAAAGTTGAGTTGTAAATATTTATAATTTTGAGGGGGATGAAATGAACTATTTATTAAAAAAGAGTTTATTAATCACATTAAGTTTTTTGTTTATTATTTTAACTGGTTGTAAAAAAGAAGTTAGTCAAGAAGTAACATTTGAAGACATCTATAAAAATATGAAGACGCAGAACAATTTTTATTATAAGTTGAAGATAGAAAAGGTATGTTATGGAAAAGAGAAGGATATTACCTACATTGTGTTCTTGGATATGACATCTGAAGATGGAGGAATTATTGAATATCAAGAGAATTTGGGTTATAAGACCATAACTGGGTATTATCAATATCATGGTGAAAGTGCAACGCATTTTGTCCGCAATTATGGCTCATGGGAAAAACAAACTTTATCTATATCTGATATTGATGATGTTATTCTTGATTATAGCTTTTTTTACGAGGTTATCAACGATTATGATTCCTCTAAAAAAATAGGAAGTGAGACCTTAAGTAGTGGTGAAAAAGTGACCGAGTATCTACTTACTAAAGATTTAGTGGAATTAATAAAAATTATACTAGGACCTGACTTTAAAAAATTAAGTCTAACAGAACAAGAGGTGTCTGAATTCACAAAAGATGTTAGTTATCATGTGTATCTAGATTTAGAAGAAAAATTAATTAGAAAAATAGATTTAGATTTAACCGATACAGTTTCCGCTATTATCAAAAAAGCTAAAGAACAAGATCCTATGATAAATATAAGAATTGATAAAATTGAGGCTAACATTGTATTTAATTATTTTGGAGAATTCAATTTAACGATTGATGATGAAATTAAAAATGAAGCGGTAGATATAAGTTAGAATTAAAAACAGTGGAATGATATCCACTGTTTTATTTAACAATATAATTTTTAATATAACCAATTTTTTTTTCGTTTATTTGTATAACTGCTGAACCATAAACTGGCATAGTCTCTTTACCAGTAATGACATGATATGAAACTAATAAAGTATCTTTACTGTCCTTTACACAATTAAGTATTGATATGCGATTTATGTTGTAAGTGTTACGTAGGTTGTTTATATAGTTGATCACTTTTTGTCGTCCTAATATTGACTTACTTAAATTAGTATAAATGCAGTTTTCATCTAATAAACGATTAAGTTGTGCTTGGTTTCTTGAAACAATGTGAAAAAAAAATTGTGATACAATACTTTTCATATCCCCCATCTCCTTTACATTGTTTAATTATAACATAAAATATCTTCCATGTGAAATTTTTCATTAATTTTACATGGATAAATTTAGAAAATATATTTTATAAATTATAGTTGAAAGCGCTTACTGTTTGTGTTATAGTGGTATAGGATAATATGAAACACAATTAAATCTAGAGTATATTTTGATATATTATGTTCAATATATTAGTATAGGAGATTGGTTACAATGGATAGTTTAAAAGAATTGTATAAAGTAGGCTTTGGACCATCCAGCTCTCATACAATGGGTCCTCATAAAGCTGCAAAAAGATTTTTAGAAAAGACAAAGCATTTATCAGTTGATAATTATTATGTTGAGTTATATGGAAGTTTAGCTGCAACAGGAAAGGGTCACTTAACTGATTGGATTATCTTAAGAACATTAGGTGAAAACAAAACAAATGTTGTGTTTAAACCTGAAGTGGTATATGACTATCATACAAATGGAATGAAGTTTTATGCGTTAGACAAAAATCGAAATGAACTTGATTCTTATTTAGTGTTTTCCGTTGGTGGTGGTCAAATTATGGAATTAGGGGAAAAAAGAAAAGGAAATCAAGCGGTCTATCAGTTGAATTCAATGAAAGAAATACTTGATTGGTGTCAAACGAATAATAAAAAAATACACGAATATGTAGAATATGCAGAAGGTAAAGAGATTTTTGATTATTTAAGAGATATTTGGAAAGTCATGAAGACATCTGTTGAAGAAGGTTTAAAAGAAGAAGGTATTTTACCAGGTTCTTTAAAATTTAGAAGAAGAGCGAAGATGTTTTATGATAGATATATTGCTGATAATGATTTTACAACATTAATGTTTGCTTGTAGTGAAGCAGTATCTGAACAAAATGCTTCTGGTAACAAGGTTGTCACAGCCCCAACTTGTGGTGCTAGTGGAGCTGTCCCAGGGTTAATGTATAGTTTACAATCTTTTTATGGGTATAGTGATGAGGAGATTGTTAAAGCTTTAGCTACAGGTGGGATTATCGGAAATTTAATAAAAGAAAATGGTTCGATTTCAGGAGCAGAAGCAGGCTGTCAAGCTGAAATAGGAACTGCTTGTGCAATGTCATCTGGGGCTTGTGCCTATTTACTAGGTGGAGATATTTATCAAATTGAATATGCATCTGAAATTGGGCTTGAGCATCATTTGGGATTAACATGTGATCCAGTAGATGGATTGGTTCAAGTACCGTGTATAGAACGAAATCCTATCGCAGCAAGACGTGCTTTTGACGCAGCTAAATATGCGTTATTAACAGATGGAAAGCATATTATAACACTTGATATGGCAATCTCAACGATGGTTGAAACCGGCAAAGATATTAATAGTAAGTATCGTGAAACCTCAACTGGAGGTCTAGCAAAGTGTGTTATGATGTATAGATAAGTTAAAGAGGAAAGTATCACTTTCCTCTTTTTTGATATATTATATTTTTAAGTCAACCATTTGGTAATGAATGGGTTTTTCTATAATTTGACAAATAATATTATGATTAATCTAATGGTTATTATATATTTTGGTGTGAATTCAGATTGTGAAAGAATTGATAATAATATCAGTTTCTTTTTTATTCATCAGATTTTTTTTGGATATAGATATCATCATCGACATTCCATTCAGCATATAAAACTTGTTTTAAATTGCTTATCTGAAACTTTTCTAGTTTTTCTAATAACCAATTTTCATCATGATTTGTATAGTTTAAATTTTCTTTGACTATTTTTCCATCTAACACAACAGGAAGTGTTAATTTTGCTAAATCATCTGTATTTTGGATGATGGAAATTTTACCACTGGATTCTAGAATAACATAATCAACATCTTGGATTGAAAAAACACCTTTTTCTCTAAATAGTGATAATACCTCAGCGAAATCTAGTCCTTCTTTTTTAATTTTATTAAAATCAAACTTACCTTTTTTGACTATAAAAGTTGGTGTGCCCTGAATTATATCTCTGGATTTAATAGACTTTTGAGAGATTTTTTCGATTATATATAATAATATTGTCCATAAAAAAAGAGAATAAAAAATATGGAGTATATTCGTATCTTTATCGTAAACTGCATTACCTAATATTTCTCCTAAAACTATTGCTGAAATAAAGTCAAAAGGAGTAATTTGTGATATTTGCCTTTTACCGATTATTTTAACACTGATTAGTAATGCGATAAATCCACCGATTAATTCAATTGTTATTTGTGTGTATATTGAATTTAACATATTATCTTCCTCATTTTTGATTAGTAAACATATTATTATTATTAGTGAATTATTTACTCATATTCATGAATGTGTATTGTGTCTGAAATAATAGTGTTTCAATAATGGTAATTTATTACATTTATAAGGAAGGATTTATTAGAACCTAATGAGACTATTGAATAAAAAATGTTTGTAAGTTTATGTTTATAAAGCATTTATTTTTTTATTGAATTAAATAAAACCTAATGTAAAAACTAAAAATGGATAACCATACAAAATTAGATTATTTATTTTTGTTGACAAATCCAAAATAAATCTGTATATTAGTATCGTAATTGATAATCATTATCATTTAGAGGAGGAAAACAGATGAATAAAATTACATTTAAGAAATTATCATTTGTACTATATATATTTTTGCCTGTATTATTAATGACAGGGTGTCAGTTAGAACAAAAAACAACAGAAGAAGTTGTTAATATTTATACTGATAGACATTATGACACCGATCAAGCATTATATGATGAATTTACTAAAGATACAGGGATAAAGGTAAATGTTCAAAAAGCATCTGCTGATGAACTAATTAACCGATTACAATTAGAAGATAAAGACACAGAAGCTGATTTATTAGTGGTAGCTGATGCGGGACGATTATATCGAGCGAAAGATAAAGGACTTTTACAAGCTATTTCAAGTGAGACTTTAGAAATTAATATTCCAGATAACTTACAAGATTCAGAAAATTATTGGTATGGATTAACTGTTCGAGCAAGAGTAATGGTTTATGCAAAAGATAGAATTAATCCAGAAGATTTATCAACTTATGAAGATTTATCAAGTGATAAATGGAAAGGTAAAATATTAGTTCGTTCATCATCAAATATATATAATCAGTCGTTATTAGCATCATTAATTGCGATAAATGGTGAAGAAGAAGCTAAAAATTGGGCCCAGGGTATTGTCAATAATATGGCTAGAACACCAGAAGGAAATGACCGTGATCAAGCAAAAGCTGTGGTTGCAGGAATTGGTGACATTGCGATAATGAATACTTATTATATAGGTAAATTATTAAATTCAGCTGACCCAGAAGAGGTTAAAGTTGGAGAACAAGTAGGCGTTTATTTCCCTAATCAAGGAACTACAGGGACTCATATTAATGTCAGTGGTGCTGGTGTTACTGAACATGCAAAAAATAAAGACAATGCGATTAAATTACTAGAGTACTTATCAGGTAAAAAAGCACAAGCACAATATGCACAAGCTAATTATGAGTATCCAGCGAATCCAAGTGTTGAAGCATCTGAATTATTAAAATCATGGGGAGATTTTAAGGCTCAAGATATTAATTTATCACAATTAGGTGAAAACAATCAGAGAGCTGTTGAAATCTTTAATGAAGTTGATTGGAAGTAAATAAAAGAGTTGATAATTATGTCGGTAAAAAGAAATTTTAATGGTTGGTTTTTAATTAGTTTATTATTTGTACTACTAATCATTCTTCCAACAACCACTATTTTATTCAAAGTGTTTGAACAACCAAATGATGTTTGGTTTCATATAAAGACGTATTTACTACCTGAATATACCCAAAACACACTTTACTTAATTAGTATAACAGCTTTATTAACCTCAATTATAGGGGTGAGTTTAGCATGGGTGATTTCAGTTTATGATTTTCCTTTACGGAAAATGTTAGAATGGAGTCTTATTTTACCGTTATCAATTCCACCATATATAGCAGCCTATACGTATGGCGGCTTATTTAGTTATACAGGAAGTATTCAAGTTTTTTTTAGAACCAATAATATCAGTGTGAATCCTAAATATTTTGATATTATGACAATGGAAGGAACTATCTTTATTTTCACTATGTTTATGTTTCCTTATATATATATTATATCGAAATCTTTTTTAGAAAAACAATCAGCAGCTCTTATTGAATCCTCTAGGATTTTAGGAAGAAGTCCTTTTGAGACATTTATCTATATTGGGTTACCAATATTAAAAACTTCTATCATAGGGGGTGTTATTTTAGTTATATTAGAAGTGTTAAATGATTATGGGGTTGTTAAGTATTTTGGGATTAAGACATTTAGTACAGCGATTTTTACCGCTTGGTTTTCATTTGGTGATGTAACTTCAGCGGTAAGGTTATCTGTATTGTTGATGATGATTGTTGGAATTGTGTTGGTTTTAGAAAGGTTTTCAAGGGGTAGAACCAACTATAGTTATGCTAATACAAAAATTAGACCTATAAAAAGAACTAGATTAACGGGAATCAAAGCGTTACTTGCTACTAGTTATGGATTAATAGTATTAGCAGTAGGTTTTATTATTCCAACACTTCAATTATTTAGTTGGGGATTACTCACAATCCGTAAAATTAATTTTACTAGTTACTTATTTTTATCGTTAAATACATTCATTAATGCTTTGATTGCAACGATTATTATTGTCTTATTTGCATTAATTATTGGGAATTATAGTCGTTTATTTAAAACACGACTATCAAAAATCATTACAAGAATTACAACATTAGGTTATTCAATTCCAGGAGCAGTTATTGCAATTGCAGTAATTACGTCATTTATAACTGTAGATAATAATTTTTATCCATTATATAAATTTTTTAATCCAGATACAAAAAAACTTGTTTTAACCTCTTCATTAATAATGCTTTTATTTGCCTATGTCATTCGTTATATGGCAATTGGTTATAATTCTATTGAATCAGGATTTGATAAGATTGGCAATACATTTCATGAGGCGTCAAGGACATTAGGAATGAACCGAATTAAAACGTTTCTAAAAGTCGATATCCCTATGTTAAAGCCTTCTATTATTAGCTCAATCATATTAGTATTTATTGATGTATTAAAGGAATTACCATTAACACTTATTTTAAGACCATTTAACTATAATACATTAGCAACAAAATCTTATGAATACGCTAATGATGAAATGATTCATGAAGCTGCAATTCCTGCTTTGATGATTATTATGATAAGTGTATTATCTATCTATATTCTGAATAAAATTGTGGGAAAGGTCGGGAAAAGAGTTGATTATTAATATTAAGAAACTAAATTTCACATATGAATCAACAAATACTCATGTGATAAAGGATTTCGATTTAGAAATTAAAGAAGGAAAAATTGTTGCGATATTAGGACAAAGTGGAAGTGGTAAAAGTACTTTATTACGGCTTATTTCAGGTTTAGAAATACCAAGTAGTGGTGAAATAAAAATTCATGATCAGATTGTATTTGATAATGAAAAATTTATTGAACCAGAAAAAAGAGGAATAGGTTTTGTGTTTCAAGATTATGCATTATTTCCTCATATGACAGTAGAAAAAAACATTATGTATGGATTAAAAGGAAAGAATAAGAAAGATAAAATAGAAAGAGTGAATGAACTTCTAAAACTCGTCAATCTACCAGAAATTAAAAAACGTTATCCTTATGAACTAAGTGGTGGACAACAGCAAAGGATTGCTCTAGCTAGAGCATTAGCACCCAATCCAGCACTGTTACTACTAGACGAGCCGTTTAGTAATTTAGATACAAACTTAAAACAGAAGATAAGAAATGAATTAAGATTAATATTAAAAGAAGCAAATATTACATCTATATTTGTTACGCATGATAGAGTAGATGCAAATGTGTTGGCAGATCAAATTGTATTTCTAAATCAAGGAAATATTGAGAAAAAAATAACTTTAAGATAAAAGCTTCTTTAAAAATTAAATAATAAGAGATAATATTATACGCTTGTAAATTATATAAATAAAACAAAACCATTTGATCCTCTAGTGATTTTATGGTTTTTTTGCATGTTGTTTAGATAATGTTAGAGAAAACATAAAAAAAATCTCATACCAAAATCAAATTTATATTTAGACAAACTGATAATATTCTATCATAATTAGAGTAAGAGTAAGACCTTTATTGTGTTTACTAATTTATTTGTGTTAAAATTAAGTAAGTGCAGGTTTGTCTAGACCACTAAACTAACAAGATATGTAGCCATCTCGCATTTAAGTACTTATTAATTAATTAATAAGTATTTAAATAAGTAGTTAAAGCAAATTAACATAAGATTGACTAGTTATTAAGATTTAATTATGAAAGAAGTCTACTACAGCAAAGAAATATTTTTATAAAGAAAGAGGAGATGCAATTGCGTTTAAGTATTGAATGTATACCATGTATGGTAAAAAAGGTCGTTGAACTGGCTAATTATTATTTTAAAGATGAAGAGAAAAAATTTGAATTTATAAAAAGGTCTTTAAGAATTATCAGTGAAGAAGATGGAAAATCAAGTTCTCCGACGATTAATGAAAAATTATTTGATATACTTGAAGAAGAGTATGGAATAGATACTAATATATATGTAGAAGAGAAAAAATATTTTAATGATTTAATTCTTAAATTGGAAGCAAGTATTTATGGAAAATTAGATGATTGTGAAGATGGTTTATTAGAAAGCATAAAATATGCGATGGCAGGTAATATTATTGATTTTGGTGCTTTAGAAGATGTTAATGAATGTATGGTAATGGAAAGTATTGAAAAATCTTTAAAACATCAAATAGATAATGAAGTATATATGAAGTTTAAAAATGAGTTGAATAAGGCTACTCATTTATGTTATCTATTGGATAATGCAGGAGAAGTAGTATTAGATAAGGTATTAATAAGGGAAATTAAGAAACAATATCCTAATATTACTATAAGTATTATTACAAGAGGTAGACCTGTGTATAATGATGTAACAAAAGAAGATGCTTATTATGTAGGGCTTGATAAATATGGAATGATTGTTGATAATGGGACGGGTATTCCTGGTACAGATATTAATTGTGTTAGTCAGGAATGTAATTCTATTATAGAAAATTCAGATTTAATTATTTCAAAGGGTCAGGGTAATTTTGAAACTTTGTTTGGTTGTGGTAAAAATATATATTATCTATTTTTATGTAAATGTGATATGTTAGTTGATAAATTGAATAAGAAAAAATTTGAATGTGTATTTATGCATGAGAGTGCTTATAGAAACTAACAAGTTTGATTTATTAGATAAACTGGTGTATACCAGTTTATTTGTTTTTTTACTACTAAAAAACATTAGATTAAGGTAAAATAAGGGTATGATGAAAAAGAAGGTGTATTAATAAATGACTAGTAGGCCAGTAGAAAAGAATAGACTATATGATGTTGAAATAACAGGAATGACACATCAAGGATTAGGTGTCGCAAAAGTTAATAATTTTCCGATATTTATCAAAAATTCATTACCCGGGGAATCGATATCTGTCAAAATCATTGCGATAAAAAAGAATTTTGCGATTGGTAAAGTATTGCAAATGTATAAAAAAAGTGAGGACAGAGTAGAGCCAAATTGCCCAATATATAATCAGTGTGGTGGATGTAGTATTCAACATCTTTCTTATAATGGGCAATTAACTATAAAAAAAGATATGGTTCAAGAGACTTTAAAGCGAATTGGGAAAATTGATATTAATGTCCATGATTGTATAGGAATGGATGATAGTTGGAAGTATCGTAATAAGACACAAGTACCATTTGGTTTAAGTAATGGTAATGTTGTAGCGGGATTTTATAAAGAAAACACCCATGAGATTATCGATATGACAAGTTGTGATATTCAAGATAAAGTAACGGATGAAATCATTAATTATATGAAGGTTATTTCTAAAAGGTATAATATTACTCCTTATAATGAAGAATCACATAGCGGGATTCTACGCCATGTGATTGTAAGAAAAGGATATATAACAGATGAATATATGGTTACCTTAGTAACAAAGGAAGAGAATCTAAAAAATAAAGAAGAGGTTATTAATGACTTAATCACAAAATTTCCTCTAATTAAATCAATTATTCAAAATATTAATAAAAGTAAGACAAATACCATTATGGGAGAAAAAACTGTTGTTCTTTATGGAAAACCTTATATTTATGATTATATAGGGGATGTGAAGTTTGCGATATCATCACGTTCATTTTATCAAGTAAATCCAGTTCAAACTAAAAAGTTATATGATAAAGTCTTAGAATATGCTAATCTAACAGGAAATGAATATATAATAGATGCTTATTGTGGAATTGGAACAATTGGACTATATTTATCGAAACAAGCGAAAGCGATATACGGGGTAGAAATCATACCAGATGCGATTGAAAATGCGAAATTAAATGCGAAGTTAAATAATTTCACTAATGCCCATTATGAAGCAGGTAAGGCAGAAGAAATCATAAAAAACTGGCAAGAGGATAACATTAAACCAGATGTGATTGTTGTAGACCCACCAAGAAAAGGGTGCGATAAGAAACTACTAGAGACTATAATTGAAATGGAAATACCAAGAATAGTTTATGTATCATGTGACCCAGCAACCTTAGCAAGAGATTTAAAGATATTAAATGAAAATAATTATAAGATTATTGAGGTACAACCAGTTGATATGTTCCCACATACGATGCATGTGGAATGTGTAATAGGAATACAACGCAAAGATACCTTGTAAACGTTGAATTCGCGCACTTTACCAGCTTTTTAACTTTAGCTCAAAAGGTGATGATTTTAAGAATAAAGAGCAAATTAATGGTGTTAAAGTAAGAGTTGGTATTTGATAGGGTATAAGGGGATATGTTATTTCAAATTTAATATAAAGTAGAGAAAGACTATGAAGAGAGCTATTATAGCTTAAAAATTCATGGTCTTTTTGTGTATTGTAAATTGTATATTAGTAAATTAATGTTTATTTTATATATTGATGATAAAATATAAATATATTGGAATATTTACTGATATTTAAAAGGTATAGTTAGAAGTTTGTAGAATACTATAATGAATTGTTATTTTGAAGAAATCAATTAATAGGTAAAATTATCAGTTTTAGATAATTGTTCAGTTATGTCTATTAATAGGAAGTTAAAATGCCGTGATTAAAGTAGTTAAGAATTGAGGAAATTTTTAAATTTTGATGATGATAGAGTAAATATATCATAAATAAGAGATGAGTTTATTAAGTTTGGGTGACATAATGGTAGCAAGGTGCGGTTCGCCTCCACCATTGAAAACCACGACTTGATGTCGTGGTTTTTTTATTGTTTTTTTGAATAAATACAAGTAGCAAGTATCATTAAGTAGATATAAGATAAATATTTATCCATGTAGATTTACTACTTTATGTTGTTATACATCACACTTAACGGATAGTCTGAATAAATTAAAGTGTAGTGTAATATTGGAGGTGTTACTTTGAATTGTAAAGAGAAAAAAAATAATACCGAAGAACTAAATGGTAGAAGAAAAAATGCTACCCTTAAAACAAAGTTAATAAATGAAGAAATATATAAGAATATTCACTGGGGTAGATTGGAAATTGAAGAAAAATTAGCGAAAAAGAATGTGGTTGTTGATGTACCACTCCCTGTAATATATATAGAAGGAGCTTTAATGCCTGTATGGGATTTAGAAAGGTATAATTTTTTATTAAAGGATAAAATCCCCTATACTGTTAATCCGAAACTTTGGGAACAAGGGAAGTTGAATCTAATTTCTGGTATATTTAAGGTTACAGAAAAAATATATCAGGTTAGAGGTTTTGATCTAGCAAATATGAGTTTTGTTAGAGGAAATACAGGCTGGATTATAATAGATTGTTTAACTTCACAAGAAACAGCAGAAGCTGCAATAAAGTTAGTTAATGAATATTTTGGAGACATACCAATTAGTGCTGTAATATGTTCTCATTCCCACGTAGATCATTATGGAGGAATATTAGGAGTATTAAATAGTAGTGCAGAAAAAAATATTAAGGTATATGCGCCAAAAGGCTTTACTGATGCAGTCATAGAAGAAAATGTAAATGCAGGAGTTGCAATGACTCGCAGAGGCTTGTATATGTATGGTGAAGTATTACCACGTGATAAAAAAGGTCAAATAGACTGTGGTATTGGTAAGTATGTTTCTTCAGGAACAGTAACCTTTACAGATAATGTTTATGAAATATCTCAGATTGCAAATGAGAAGTATGTAGAAAAAGAAATTGATGGATTAATTATGCAGTTTCTATTAACAGAAGATACTGAGGCTCCTGCAGAAATGGATATATATATTCCAAGTGAAAAATCTTTGTGTATAGCAGAAAACTGTACTGCAACACTTCATAATATATATACTTTAAGAGGGGCAGAAGTTAGAGATCCAGTTGCATGGGCTAAGGATATACAAAAAGCTATAGACTTATGGGGGAATGATTTAACATCAATATTTGAAGTTCACAACTGGCCAAGATTTGGCAATGAATACTGCATAGATTACATGGAGAAACAAAGGGATTTATATCAATATATAAACGATCAAACTTTAAGATTGATAAATAAAGGATATACAATAGATGAAGTTGGCAGAATGGTTAAACTTCCTGAAAGTTTAAGCGATGAGTGGTATGATAGTTCATTCTATGGAACTGTAAGTCATAACTCAAAAGCTGTTTATCAAAAATATATTGGATGGTACAATGGAAACCCTGTAGATTTAAACAAATTACTCCCAGAGGAATCGGCAAAAAAATATATAGAATACATGGGTGGAGAGAATTCTGTTTTAGAAAAGGCTAAGAAATCCTTTGAAAAGGGTGAATATCAATGGGTAGCAGAGGTTACTAAACAAGTTATATACGCTAATCCCAATAATAAAGATGCAAAACTGCTTTGTGCAGATGCTTTAGAGCAATTAGGATATATAGCAGAATCAGGTCCATGGAGAAATGAATATTTAATGGGAGCACAAGAATTACGCCAAGGAATTATCTTAATTAACCGTTCTCTTATAACTGAGGAGGTTTTAAATACGCTACCACTTGAGAATGTATTGTATTTGTTTAGTATAAGAATAGATGGATTGAAAGCTGGAGATTTTGATTATAAAATTAATTTTGTTATTCCTGATAAAAAAGAAGTAGCCTCGACTGAAATTAGACGAGGAATATTTAGATATTTAAACAATAAACTTGCTGATGATGCAGCTGTAACAGTTACAATGTCAAAAGATACATTGTATGAGCTAGCAACAACTAATAACAGACCAGATAGTTCAGCAATAATAGTAGAAGGAGATATTTGCAAGTGGCAGTTGTTTCTATGGGTGCAAGACAAAATAGATTTGGATTTCAATATAATGACACCTGTATCAAAGAAAAAAAATTATGAAAAATAATAAAAAACAGCAATTGAGCTAAATAGAGAACCATATCATAAAAAAAATATGGTGGATTTCGCTTAGTTCGATTCGCCTCCACCAATAAAAACCACGACAATTTGTCGTGGTTTTTTACGTCATATTCATAAACTCTTCATAGAACTTTTCTTTTGAGTATATACCATTCCTAGGAGTAACTTCTTTATATTTTTCAATTATTAACTTAGCTCGTTTGGTATTAGAATTAGAGCAAGGACAAAGATTGGCATCATTATCGAAATATTGGACACAACACTCACAGAAGAATGTTAACAAAATGTGAACAAAACTTGTTTTGCTAACATATAAGCGAAGTAATGGTATAATATTGAATATTTTGAAGTTGCAGTATATAATATTATTAGAGGAGAAAGTGCTGGTTTGACGATAATAAAAAATACACATGGAACTTAAGTATAAACTTATTTAATGGTGGAAGGAAGATAAATAGATGCAGGAAAAATGTACATATAGGGAATTACAGTATAAGAGGCCTGATATAGAGATGGTGTCTAAGAGATTAGAAGGGATTTCGGATAAAGTAAAAAATGCCAAGTCTTATCTGGAAGTTAAGGCTTTATATGAAACTTATGAGGAAATTGTAAGTAAGGTACGCACACAGGCAGTATTAGTATAATTAAGGTTTTTATGTGATATAACTGATGAGTTTTATCAAAAAGAGTATGTGGAGTTTACTGCTGTGGCAGATTCTATCATATTACCAGCAAATTTATGCAGTGGATTTTTAAATTCGAAATTTATAAGTCAGTTGACAGAAGAATATGGGATTATAATTAAAAGACAGTTTCAAGATAGTTTGAGAACTAATAAAGGACAGGAGCTTCTGATGCAAGATCAAATGCTACAAAATGAATATCAGATGCTTGTACAAACCTTACAATATTCACTTGAGGGAAGAGAAATATCTTCAAATGAATTATGTACCATGAAGAAAAGTGCAGATTGTATGGCTAGAGAAAAAGCACAGAGGGCTATATATGAAGCATATTTGGACAAGAAGGAGGAGTTTGAGAGAATAAGTATGACCATGCAGCGTTGTAAATAGGATTACCATCCACAACTACTTTCAAATTCTTAGGTAGTTCAGTGTATTTTTTGAATGTTTGATATAGTGAAACAACTGCAGAAAAAGTATCACGTTTACTAAAAACTTGATAAGAAGTAATAATCTTTTTAATTTTATCTGAGAAGAAGATATAATGCTTCTTCCCCTTAACCCTAACATATGTTTCATCCCCACAAAGGTCAGATGATAAATCATATGGGTAATTTTCAAGTAAGGGACGAATCATTGTAGAAACACTCTTTGCATAATTCATCACGGTTTGATGGGAAATCTTAACTTGGTGAATATCATACATGATAGCTGCAGTTTTCCTACTCGACAAACCGTAGTTAACGTAATACGTTAAGATTAAGCCTAGAGTATGCTTAGAATGTCTGATATTGGCTAAATCAACCTTCATATTTAAATTTGATATAGAGTCACGTTCTAGGGAATCAAAGTAAATATCGAAAGCACGATAAATATAATGAAGTTTAAATTTACCTGGTTTCTTTTTGAATTGTTTTAATTGATCTGGTGTTAATTTCTTTAATTTATCTAAATAGAAGGAACAATTCTTATGTCTACATTTATAAATAATATAACTATTACGGTCTTTAATTCTTTCAAGGTTCTTTGAACAATGAGGACATTTTAAAATAATCTTTTCAAGAAAATCATTATTCAAGGTAAATGTATGACTACATACCTTACAAAGTAACTGTTTTGATTTAATATTATTTTCATATATGTAATCATGAGGAGCACCACAAATAGGGCAATTTCCTTTGAAATCAAGTTTTGATGGATTTCTTCTAGAAACAGGTTTTAATTGCTTATTGTACTTTAAAAAATACACATTAAACAATTCTTGATAATCTAGCTTTTCAACCTTCTGAATAATAGGTTCACCATCAACAGTGAACTTCCTAAAAGGTTCATAATAAGTGCCAGATGACTTAGAACTATGTGTAGAAATAATGTGCGAATCTAGAAAAAGAATAAATTTATAAAGTAGTTTGTTTAAATACTTTAAAAATACTGAAAGAACTGATATAATTTTAACCATGATAGATACCCCCTGTATGGTTGGTTGTGGTGACTTAATTATATCAGGGGTATCTATCTTTTTGTATTTATATGATAAAAAAATATAACGAGCTCCTCCAAAATACAGGGGGGGATTCTCATTATAGAATAAAAACAAAATATATATAAGGTTTTGTATTGGTTTTAAGAAAAACTTTTACACTACCAAAAATCTAATGGGGGAGAAGATATGAAAGATTCTAAATTAATTATTGTCACAGGGATAAGTGGAGCTGGTAAATCTACTACTTCACAGAAGTTAGCATATCAATATGAACAAAATGGGATTAAACATCGATGGTTACATGAAGAAATTAAAGCTCATCCTATACGAGACAAAGAGTTTAGTATTGCAAGTATAGATTCTGAAGAAGATATGGATAAAAATGTTTCATATATGTACAGTTTATGGGGAAAATTAGCTGACGACATAGAGAAATCTGATGATGTATTTATAATGGAAGGATGTCTATATCAGAATATAATACGTTATTTCTTTAACTGTAATTATTCAATAGAAAAAATAACTAAGTTTTATGATACAGTTATGGAAATAATCTCAAAACTTAATCCAACTATAGTATTTTTATATCGTTCAGAATTAAGAGATTCCTTTAGAACGGCATTTGAAGTTCGTGGAGAAAGATGGAAAAATATTATTCTCAATGCAGAAGGAGAAGGCTATTTTAATGAGCATGAATATAAAGGCGATGATAGTGTTTATAATATGTGGGAAAATTACCAAGAAATTGCCGATACTATGTTCAGGCGTTACCAAGGTAATAAAATTAAGATAAACACCTCAAATGAATTATGGGAAAAATATATGAAGGATTTAATGGAATATTTGGGGTTAGAGTATAATTATGAAAAGGTGATAGTACCTGAATTTCTGCAACAATATTGTGGAAGATATTCTGTTACAATTGATGATAGGCAGCATGAGCTAAAAATTAAATTAGATGAATCCAAAGAGAATATATACTGTGAGGTTTTTTTCTTTAAAAATATAAAACTAATACCATTAGGTAATCATGAATTTCTATTGATGTCATTTCCTATTAAGCTATCTTTTAAAACTCATAATGGAAAGAAAGCAGTTCAAGTAACGGGCATATATGATTGGAGCATAATGGGTAAATTGATGTTAGAGATATAAAACTTTGTTATTTCAAGAAAAAATGATTAAGATATAAGCGGTTAATAAAAGAGGGAGGAAAAGCATGATGGAATATTGCTTAAACTTACTACATTTAGTGCTGATGAATATCTTACACCATAACAACTAGCAAAATTATTTTGAATATTTAATAATATTTTCTATGATAGAACATGTAATATAAATTTATCGAGGAGGTACAGGAATGAACAAATGTGAATTCAGAACAATTACTATTGAGGATATACCTGCAATGTCTGAGTTGTTAATATGCAGGCAAAACCTTGAAAGTAAGGGGTTTCCATCCCTGAAGAACAGTTGTCTTAATGCAAAATATATCACTAATTTACTTGAAAATTTGATTGTTAATAGCAAAGTGATTGGAATAGGAGCTTTTGCTAATGATGAACTAGTAGGTTATATAATTGGTGATATAAAAATTGACAATTTAAGGGGTAGAGGTAGACATGTATGGGTGCCCTATGAGGGAATAGCAATCAGAATGGATCAATCCTCTGAGCTTATAAGGGAGCTTTATGCAAAGGTTTCTGTTGTATGGCTTGAACAAGGCTGCTTCAGCCATCATACATTTATACCTCTTGGAAATCAGGTGTACTATGAAGCCTTCCTACGATTAAGCTTTTCTATTGATCATGTATATGGGATAATGAATATGGAGGATTACAAGCCTTTTGAAAATTTATCTGATGCAGAGATTAGATTTGCTAACAAAAATGATAGTGAAAGAATGGGTAATATGTCCAGCATAATCTTCTCATCTCTAAATTCAGCACCTACTTTTTTACCTGTAATACCTGAACTTGTAATGAAAATAAACGTTGGGTATAAAAGTTCAGTAGAGGATAATGATTCAACGATTCTTATTGCGGAAAAGGATAAGAAGGAATTAGGATTTCATATATATGATCCTATTACTCCAGATTTGATGGCACCTGATGATGGAGTAGAGCTAAATATTGCGGGCACTTACTATTCCCAAAGTGGAAGAGGTGTTGGTAAAAAGTTAATGAATGAAGGCTACAGGATTATGAAGGAAAAGGGATATAATAGCATAATAGCAGATTGGAAAATAAGCAACCTTTCTGCTTCAACCTTTTGGCCTAAGTGTGGATTTAAGCCAATAGCTTACAGAATGGTTAGATCTATTGACAATAATATAGCATGGGCAAACTTTAGCAACCCGAGTATTAAGCTGTTGTAACAATTTCTGTTAACTAACTATGTGTTAAATCATAAAGGACTAAAATTTGATAAAGAATTATTTTGATAGTAAAAGTGAATCATATTTTTCGGATTCAGAATAGGAATCTAAGTAGATAGTAATAAAAATTAAATTGATAAAAACCTCATTTATTTATGATACGGTGAACCGTACCATAAGTAAGGCGGTTTTGATATAACGTAAAATACAAGGGATATTATGAATTTTACTTCATAATATCTTTTTTGATTTGAGGTATGGTAAGACTTCGTCTAACAATTATTATTAATAGACGTCTGCTGGTTACATATAAATAATAACTAATCGGAAGTTTGGAAGCATTTCTTTATAGTTTTAGATAATATTTATGCTTACCACTTCTGATATTCCTTTAAAAATATCAAGTTAAATTCCAAATTACACTTGACTAACATCTCCTTACACCATATTATATAACTTAAGTAATATAACACGGTGTAAGGAGATGTTAATATGCCACCAAAAACAAAATTTGATAAAAACACTATTTTGGATGCCGCTTTGGAGGTCGCTAAAGAAAAGGGCTTTTCTGGAATCACTGCTCGAAGTGTAGCGAATAGGCTTAACTGTTCGGTCGCTCCAATCTATGTTAATTTTGCTACTGTTGATGACTTAGTAGAGGCTGTAGTACAGCAGGTATTTGCTATATCGGAGGAATTGTTTGCAAAGCAAAAAGGGCAAAGTATGTTTGAAAAGATTGGGAAAGCCAGCTTGGCTTTTGCTAAGGAGTACCCGGTGTTGTTTCGGGAATTGTCAATACAGCCTAATCCATATATGACTTCTTATGAAACAATAGAGAATGCCATGTTTGAGGCAATGGCTGAGGATGAAGCTATGCGAGGCTGGACTCTTAAGGAACGTAAACGATTGTTTCTGAAATTGCGGGTCTTTCAGATGGGACTCTCAGTCATGGTGGCCAACGGCCATATGCCTTCGTGGCTCGATAATCAAGAGTTCGACCAGTTGCTTATGGAAGTGGGAGATGACGTAATGCTAGCACAACAAATGAAACGAAAGGAGAATTTGTAATGATAAATTGATATTATCGGTGGAGGAATCGCTGGATTAAGCGCAGGTATGTTTGTCAAAAAAAATGGTTTTGAAAGCATTATTTTGGAGAAGCACCATTCTTTAGGTGGAGAATGTACTGGCTGGGATCGTCAGGGATATCATATTGATGGTTGCATTCACTGGCTGGTAGGGACAAAAGAAGGAACCCCCATCCGGGAATTGTGGAATGCTGTAGGAGCCCTTGACTGAAAGTGATTACAGTGCTGTATCGATAATTTGTTCGCTCGGAACTTTTACCGGACGCCAATCTTCTATTCCCTTAGGGGGCTCAAGGGCTCTGGCCAGGCGGATGAAAGAAAAGTATCTTGCCCTGGGCGGAAATATTGAGATTTCCTGTGAGGCAGTGGAGCTGGAAATCGAAGGAGATTCAGTGAGGAGAGTAACCTTGAGTAACAGTAAATCTTTTGAAGCCGATTACTTTATTGCAACATGTGATGCTAATGTGTTGTATGAAAAACTGCTTAAGGGGTAGTACCTCTACCCGGAATTTCAGAAGAGATTCAGCGACCAGGACACCTACCCCCTGGCTTCAAAGCTTTAGCGTTGGGAGTGCTACTTGTGGGAGTATTGACCATGGTACCCGTGTTAGGTTGGCTCCTTGCCTTGGTACTTCTTATGGTTGCTCTAGGATCAGTTGTGACCCCCTGCTTTGGAATGGTTTTTCCTAGAGCAAAAAATGTGGTTTAGAATCTCAGTTAAGCAGATTTTGACATAATGCATCTTATAAAGTTATGTCTAGTAGTAAAACAAGAATTTTCTATGTAGAGAGGAGATAAAAGAATGAAAACAAACAATTTACAAAAATCAATAGAAAACACGTTTAGAAAACAAGTGCAAAAAGATAGTAAAATAAAGAACGCTTATTTATTAGTTCATTCGGAAAAAGAAGGCATTCACATAAATATTGCAGAAGGGTCAACGGGTAATATGCCTGCCAACCCGCAGCAGCCAATCTATATGGCTAGTGTGGGTAAATTGTTTACTTCAGCAATTATCGGCATATTAGTAGAAAAGAAAAAGTTGTCTTTTGATGATAAAATCACTAAATACTTAGATCATGAGTTATTGAATAACCTACATTTATACAAGGGGAAGGACTATACTGATGAAATCAGGATCAAACATCTGCTAAATCAAACATCGGGTTTAGCTGATAATTTTTGGACTCTCTTAGATGAACTTATTAAGGATCAGAATCTAAATATAACGCCCAGAGAAGCAGTTGTCTGGGTAAAAAATAATACAAGACCTCATTTTCCTCCGGGTAAAGGATTCAAATATACAGATACAAATTATCAATTACTAGGTTTGATAATCGAAAGTATCACCGGTGAACCATTTCATGCTACATTAAAAAATTATATTTTTGAACCTCTTGATATGAGGCACTCATATATGAATCACTATTCAGAGCCAATGGAAAAATCCCAGTTTCCTACTGCCGATTTTTTTATACGTGAAACCAGATTAAATGATATTAAAGGGTATGCCGGTCTTGACTATACCGGTGGAGGAGTAGTGGCTACTTATGAAGACTTACTCAAATTCATGAAAGCTTTGGTGAACTATCAAATAGTGACAAAAAATACCCTTGAAGAAATGAAGAATAATTGTGCTAGATTTGGACTAGGAATTGATTATGGATACGGAATTTGGAAGTTTACAACCGTGCCTTTGTTGATGCCTAAAAAATTCAATTCCTGGGGGGCTGCAGGGGCAACAGGTGCGTTTATGTTTTATCACCAGGAAAAAGATACATATATCATTGGATGCTTTAATGATTTTTCATATAAAAGTAAAGGTGTTCGATTTATGCTTCTTAATGTAGTTAATCAATTATAAATGTACCAGAAGGAGAACGGTTATAATGAATAACCAGTATTTAAAAATTATTGAAGATAGCTCAGAATTAGGATAGCATAAACAAAATGCAACTCAGTTGTTCGTGTATTTTGCCTATTATTTAGATTTAGAATTAGAGTATATTGAAAGATCAACAAACGAGTAACAACTAGCGTGTACCTACACCCAAAACAAGGCATGTAGAGGTTGTAGTGTCTGTGGTTTATGAAGGGAAATAAAGATATAAATGATAAAAGGTACTGTTTTACAGTGCCTTTTTTGATATAATAAAACTAACTAGAGGAGGAGATAAAAACATGGATGATAATGTGCTTTTTGAATACTATCCATATAAAACTGATAAAACTATAAAAGTTGGGTATTGGGTATTTATATTTGTTTTTATTGGACTTATTATTACAGGTATATTAATGATTATAGAAGGATTAATTAAAAAGGATAATGTTGAAATTATTAGTTCCATAATGCCTTTTGTATTTGCTATTAGTATGTTTTTTCTACTTTTATCTTTTAAAAATCGTGAGTTACAAATATTTTCAGATCATATTTCCATTTATTCAATTTTTAGAAAGGAAAAAATTTATAAATTAAATACTAAATTAATGACAATACAAGTTAATTATACAACGGCAAGGAATAGAGGATTTAAATTAACCTTTTTAGATAGTAATTGTTCAAAAATTTGTTCATATATCTTACTTGAGTCTATGACATCACAAATCAAATTTAAAGAACGTAGAAAAAACTGGGGTGAGGGTTTAAAGAACATAGGTTGCTCTATTGAAGATAAAGGACATTATTTATTAGAAGAATCTATCAATAATAAACATCTATTAGATGGTATTGAATATGTTAATAATAATCAAATAAAAGATGACTCTTGTTTATATATTAGAAAATTATTGAAAAGAAATACCATACTTTTTCCAGTGTTGGCTTTAATGTTATCAATTATTCTAATAGGAACTTTCTCATTACTTTATTTTTTGGGGAAAACCGAATTAACTAATGTAATTATATTTATAGTAATGGCTATTTTACAAATAATTGCTTCAATATTTTTAAGTAATATATTTAAAAAAATGTTAAGATATGATGATGAAAAATTGTTAAATCAAGAATTCTCTAAACATGCTTTAGAAAGAAGAAAAAATAAATGAATTTACACAGTTGAAAACTCTATTTAATATTTGATGGTTTTGGGAAACGTGTAGAAGTTAATAAAGAATGTTTTTGTAGCCAATGTTGTCTAGTGTGTAGAGTAAAAATATATGTAATATCGAATTCACTAGTTTATATATTTAACTTCTAAGTGTAGTTGATATTCTTTTGATTAAATTTTAGAATATCTATATTAAATTGGTGATAATTTAACTTAATGATATACAATATATAATTTTGATTGTATTTTTATCAACTAATGGTTTAATTTCCTCAAATACACCTCCATTTTTATCAAGTATTAATTGTGTTATAATTGTCATATGAATTATTTTGATTAGGAGGAAATGAATTATGAATATTGGATTGAAGATTAAAGAGTTAAGAACTAAAAAAAGAATAACTCAAGAGGAATTAGCCAAAGCTGTTGGTGTTTCTACACAAGCAGTGAGTAAATGGGAAAATGGAGGATTACCTGATATTGAACTTTTACCGTCTATAGCAAATTATTTTAATGTATCAACAGATTTTTTATTCGGATTGCCTTCACATGAATTTGATAATTGTGAACAACTAATAGCAAAATATATTGCTGCTATCCCTAGTAAAAAGGATAAATATCAAGAGGTATTGAATATGTGTTGGAACATGGAAAAATCATTTTTTGGTAACCATGATGTCAATAAATGTACTTTAGATGAAACTATAGCTAG